>DASQNC010000015.1 GCA_035645145.1 Azospirillaceae bacterium
GAGATGGTGATGCCGGGCGACAACATCTCGATCGAGGTGCACCTGATCGCGCCGATCGCGATGGACGAGGGCCTGCGCTTCGCCATCCGCGAGGGCGGCCGCACCGTCGGTGCCGGCGTCGTCGCCAAAATCATCGAGTAATCAGGACCGAAACCCTCCAGCAAAGGGGGCTCGGGCCGGCGCGGGGATGCGTCTCGGCGCCGGCCCGAAAGGGTGAGTGACATGGAAGGCCAAAACATCCGGATCCGCCTGAAGGCGTTCGATCACCGCGTGCTCGACCAGTCGACCAGCGAGATCGTCAACACCGCGAAGCGGACTGGCGCACGGGTTCGGGGCCCAATTCCGCTTCCGACGCAGATCGAGCGGTTCACGGTGCTCCGCAGCCCGCACATCGACAAGAAGTCGCGCGAGCAGTTCGAGATTCGCACTCATAAGCGGCTCCTTGACATCGTCGATCCGACACCGCAAACCGTGGACGCGCTGATGAAGCTCGACCTCGCCGCCGGTGTCGACGTCGAGATCAAACTCTAAGCGAGCCATTGCAACCTGCGGCCCCGGGGACCTTCCGGGGCCGCAATCTAACGGGACCTCTGCCGCCACACGCAGGGCGGGTATGTCCCAGGTAGGAGAAGGCACATGCTGCGATCCGGTCTGATCGCGCAGAAACTGGGAATGACCCGCGTCTTCACGGACGAGGGTGAGCATGTCCCGGTCACCGTCCTCAAGGTGGACTCCGTGCAGGTCGTCGCCCAGCGCACGCTGGACAAGGACGGCTACACGGCGGTGCAGCTCGGGGCCGGCACTGCGAAGCCGAAGAACGTCACGAAGCCGATGCGCGGCCACTTCGGCAAGGCGAAGGTCGAGCCCAAGCGCAAGCTCGTCGAATTCCGCGTCGATCCCGAGGGGTTGATCGATGTCGGTGCCGAGCTGTCGGCGGCCCACTTCGTTCCCGGCCAGTTCGTCGACGTCACGGGCACGACCATCGGTAAGGGCTTTGCCGGCGCCATGAAGCGCTGGAACTTCGCCGGTCTGCGCGCCACCCACGGTGTGTCCATCTCCCACCGTTCGCACGGCTCGACCGGTAACCGCCAGGATCCGGGTCGTACGTTCCCGAACAAGAAGATGGCCGGTCACCTCGGCAGCGAACGGGTCACGACCCAGAACCTCCGCGTCGTCCGTATCGACGAGACCGAGGGGCTGATCCTCGTGAAGGGCGCCGTTCCCGGGCACGAGGGCGCCTGGGTGATGATCCGCGACGCCGTGAAGCGTCCGGTGCCGAAGGACATGAAGCTGCCGTTCCCGGCGGCATTGAAGCAGGCCGACAACGGTGCGTCCGCAGCCAAGCCGGCTGCCGACGGCGCGACCGAGCCGGCTGCCGACGCCGGTGGGCAGGAGGGTTGATAGATGAAGGTCAATGTCGTCAATCTCGACGCCCAGACCGTCGGTGAAGTTGAGCTGGCCGAAGAGGTGTTCGGCCTCCCGGTCCGCGCCGACCTGCTGGCGCGCATGGTCAACTACCAGCTGAACAAGCGCCGGCAGGGTACGCACTCGACCCGCACCATCGCGATGATCAGCGGTACGACCAAGAAGCCGTACAAGCAGAAGGGCACCGGCCGCGCCCGCCAAGGTTCGCTGCGTTCGCCGCAGTTCCGCGGCGGTGCGGTGATCTTCGGCCCGCATCCGCGCAGCCATGCGACGGATCTTCCGAAGAAGGTCCGGAAGCTGGCGCTGAAGACGGCCCTGTCGGCCAAGCGTGAAGAGGGCCGCCTCATCATCCTCGAGGCCGCGAAGACGGACACCCACAAGACGAAGCAGCTCGCCGAGCGGCTCGCCAAGCTGGGCCTGACCTCGGTCCTCGTCATCGACGGCGCCAACATGGACGACAACTTCGTCCGGGCCGCCCGCAACCTGCCGCGCGTGGACGTGCTGCCCGAGATGGGCGCCAACGTTTACGACATTCTGCGGCACGACACCCTCGTGCTCACCCGCAATGCGGTTGAGCAGCTGGAGGCCCGCCTGAAATGAAGATTTGGCCGAAGCCGAAGCTCACCCAGGAGCGGATGTTCGACATCATCCGTTCGCCGGTGATCACCGAGAAGTCCTCGATGGGCTCCGAGCACAACCAGGTGACCTTCCGCGTCCCGCTCGAGGCGACGAAGCCCGAGATCAAGGCCGCGGTCGAGTTCCTGTTCAAGGTCCAGGTGACCGCCGTCAACACGCTGGTTCAGAAGGGCAAGACGAAGCGCTTCCGTGGCATCGTCGGTCGCCGTTCGGACTTCAAGAAGGCTGTCGTGACGCTGGCTGAAGGCTCGCGCATCGACGTCACCACCGGCGTCTGACGGGGAGGGCTCGACAATGGCATTGAAGACGTTCCGCCCCATCACTCCCTCGCTCCGCCAGCTCGTGCAGGTGGACCGGTCGGAGCTGTGGAAGGGCAAGCCCGTTAAGAAGCTGACCGAGGGCCTGACCGGCACCGGCGGCCGCAACAACACCGGCCGCATCACGGCGCGCCGGATGGGTGGCGGGCACAAGCAGCGCTATCGCCTGATCGACTTCAAGCGGCGGCGTTTCAACGAGCCCGCGACCGTCGAGCGGTTGGAATACGATCCGAACCGCACGGCGTTCATCGCGCTCATCAAGTACGCCGACGGCGAGCTGAGCTACATCCTGGCCCCGCAGCGCCTGAAGGCCGGCGACACCGTCGTCGCGGGCGAGCGGGTCGACGTGAAGCCGGGCAACGCCATGCCGCTGCGCAGCATCCCGGTGGGCACGATCGTCCACAATGTGGAGCTGAAGCCGGGCAAGGGCGGCCAGATGGCGCGCGCTGCGGGCACGTACGCCCAGCTGGTCGGCCGTGACCAGGGGTATGCGCAGCTGAAGCTGGCCTCGGGCGAACTGCGCATCGTGCGCGCCGAATGCATGGCGACCATCGGTGCGGTGTCGAACCCCGACAACGCCAACGTGGTCATTGGCAAGGCCGGCCGCTCGCGCTGGCTGGGCAAGCGCCCGTCGGTCCGCGGTGTCGCCATGAACCCGATCGACCACCCGCACGGCGGCGGCGAAGGCCGCACCTCGGGCGGCCGCCACCCGGTCACCCCGTGGGGCAAGCCGACCAAGGGCAAGAAGACGCGTAGCAACAAGCGCACGGATAAGTTCATCCTGCGCCGTCGCAACGCCAAGTAACGGGAGTTAACCGTGGCACGTTCCGTTTGGAAAGGGCCGTTTGTAGACGGCTATCTCCTGAAAAAGGCCGAGAAGAGCCGCGCGTCGGGTCGTAACGAGATCATCAAGATCTGGTCCCGCCGTTCGACCATTCTCCCCCAGTTCGTGGGCCTCACCTTCGGGGTCTACAACGGCCAGAAGTTCCTGCCGGTGCTGGTGACCGAGAACATGATCGGGCACAAGTTCGGTGAGTTTTCGCCGACCCGCACCTACTACGGGCATGCGGCGGACAAGAAGGCGAAGAGGAAGTAACCATGGGCAAGCCGGCAAACCCTGCCCGCGTGGCCGAGAACGAGGCCCGCGCTTTCTCCAAGCTGATCCGCACCAGCCCGCGCAAGCTGAACCTGGTCGCGCAGTTGATCCGTGGCAAGACGGCCCAGGCCGCCTTGGCTGACCTGACCTTCTCCAAGCGCCGCGTCTCGAACGAGGTGAAGAAGGTGCTGCAGGCGGCCATCGCCAACGCCGAGAACAACCACCAGCTGGACGTGGACCGCCTGTACGTGCGTGAGGCCACCGTCGGAAAGACGCTGGTGATGAAGCGCTTCCACGCTCGCGGCCGCGGTCGCGCGTCGCGGGTCGAGAAGCCCTTCTCCAATCTCACGATCATCGTGCGTGAGCGGGCCGAAGCCGAGGAGGCCGCGTAACATGGGTCAGAAGATCAACCCGATTGGCCTGCGCCTCGGGATCAACCGCACTTGGGACAGCCGCTGGTTCGCCAAGCGCGACTACGCCAAGCTGCTGCATAACGACCTCCGTCTGCGGCAGTTCCTGCTGCACCGCCTGGCCCAGGCCGGCATCTCCCGTGTGGTCATCGAGCGCCCGGCCAAAAAGGCCCGCGTCACGATCCATGCGGCCCGTCCGGGGGTTGTTATCGGCAAGAAGGGCGCCGATATCGAGAAGCTGCGTTCGGAACTGGCGAAACTCGCCGGTGGTGAGGTCGTCCTCAACATCGTCGAGATCCGCAAGCCCGAGATCGACGCGAAGCTGATCGCCGACAACATCGCGAACCAGCTCGAGCGCCGCGTTGCCTTCCGCCGCGCCATGAAGCGCGCCGTGCAGTCCGCCATGCGCCTGGGTGCCCAGGGCATCCGGATCAACTGCTCGGGTCGCCTCGGTGGTGCGGAAATCGCGCGCCTCGAATGGTACCGCGAGGGTCGCGTCCCGCTGCACACGCTGCGCGCGGACATCGACTACGGCACCTCCACGGCGAAGACGACGTACGGCACGTGCGGCGTCAAGGTGTGGGTTTTCAAGGGCGAGATCCTCGCCCATGACCCAATGGCGCAGGACAAGCGCGCCGCGGACCAACAGCCGGCGCGCTGAGCGCCGGCTGGGGTTGAGAGCGAGGGCTAGCTAAAATGCTGTCTCCGAAACGGACCAAGTACCGCAAGGCGCACAAGGGGCGCATTCACGGCATCACGTATGCCGGCGCCCAGCTCAACTTCGGCGCCTTCGGCCTGAAGGCGCTGGAGCCGGCGCGCGTCACCGCCCGTCAGATCGAGGCGGCCCGCCGCGCCATCACGCGCCACATCCGCCGCCAAGGCCGCGTGTGGATCCGGATTTTCCCGGATGTTCCGGTCTCGACGAAGCCTGCCGAGGTCCGCATGGGCTCCGGCAAGGGGGCGCCGGAGTTCTGGGCGGCGCGTGTTCATCCCGGCCGGATCATGTTTGAGCTGGACGGCGTACCCCAAGACGTGGCACAGCGTGCTTTCGAGCTGGCAGCTGCGAAGCTGCCGATCAAGACCAAGATCGTCACCCGCCTCGGGGGTGAGGAGGTGTCGGCATGACGTCTGAGGATTTCCGCCAGCAGAGCGACGACCAGTTGAACGAGCAGCTGCTGCAGCTCAAGCGCGAGCAGTTCAACATGCGTTTCCAGCGTGCGTCTGGCCAGCTCGAGAACACGGCGCGGGTGCGCCAGGTGCGCCGCGACATTGCGCGGATCAAAACCGTCCTGGGCCAGCGCGCCCAGGCGGCTTCCGCGCAGGCCGCGGGTTGATGAAGGAGTAGATCGGGATGCCCCGGCGCGTCATGCAGGGCACGGTGGTCAGCGACAAGATGGACAAGACCGTCACGGTTCTTGTCGAGCGTCGTGTCATGCACCCCGTGTACAAGAAGTACATCAAGCAGTCGAAGAAGTACGCCGCGCACGACGAGAACAACACGTTCCGCGTGGGCGACGTGGTCGAGATCCAGGAGTGCCGGCCGCTCTCCAAGCGCAAGACGTGGATGGTTGTCAGCCAACCGCCCGAGCGCCGCGAGGCTGCCGCCCCCGCCGAGACCCAGGCCTAAGGAGCGGGTGATATGATTCAGATGCAGACGAACCTGGACGTCGCCGACAACAGCGGCGCGCGCAGGGTGCAGTGCATCAAAGTGCTTGGCGGTTCCAAGCGGAAGACCGGCGCCATCGGCGACATCATCGTCGTTTCGGTGAAGGAGGCCATTCCGCGGGGCCGCGTGAAGAAGGGCGACGTGCACCGCGCGGTCATCGTGCGGACGGCACAGGCGCTGCGCCGGACGGACGGCACCTACATCCGCTTCGACAAGAATGCGGCCGTGCTGATCAACAAGCAGGGCGAGCCCATCGGGACCCGTATCTTCGGGCCGGTGACCCGCGAACTGCGCGGCAAGAAGTTCATGAAGATCATCAGCCTGGCGCCGGAGGTGCTCTGATGGCCGCGACGAAGCTGAAAGTTAAGAAGGGCGACAAGGTCGTCGTCCTCGCTGGTCGCGACCGCGGCAAGCAGGGCGAAGTGATCGAAGCCATGCCCAAGGAAAACCGCGTGCGCGTCCGCGGGGTCAACATGGTGAAGAAGCACCAGCGTCAGACCCCGACGCAGACCGGCGGCATCCTCGAGATCGAGGCCCCGATCCACGTGTCCAACGTGGCGCATGTGGACCCCAAGACCGGCGGGCCCACCCGCATCGGCTACAAGTTCGTCGGCGAAGGCGACGCGCGCCGCAAGGTGCGCTACGCCAAGAAGTCCGGCGAGCAGATCGACCTTTGAGGCGCCCAATGCCTGCACGTCTGAAGCAGCACTACGACGCCGTCGTCCGTCAGCGACTGAAGGACGAGTTCGGCTACAAGAACGACCTCGAGGTTCCGCGCCTCGAGAAGATCGTTATCAACATGGGCGTCGGTGAAGCCGTTGGCGACACCAAGAAGGTCCAGAACGCCGTTGGCGACCTGATCCAGATCGTGGGTCAGAAGCCCGTGGTCACGCGCGCCCGGAAGTCCATCGCGCAGTTCAAGGTGCGCGAAGGCATGCCGATCGGCTGCAAGGTGACCCTGCGCCGCGACCGCATGTACGAGTTCCTCGACCGTCTGATTACGATCGCGCTCCCGCGCGTCCGCGACTTCCGCGGCGTGTCCGGCACGTCCTTCGACGGTCGCGGCAACTACGCCATGGGTCTGCGCGAGCAGATCATCTTCCCCGAGATCAACTACGACAAGGTCGACGAGATCCGGGGCATGGACATCATCTTTGTGACCACGGCGAAGACCGATGCAGAGGCGAAGGCCCTGCTGAAGGCCTTCGACATGCCGTTCGCGAGCTGAGCGGCAGGAGACGGAACATGGCCAAGTCCGGTGCCATCGAGAAGAACAAGCGCCGCATGGCGCTTGCCAAGCAGTATGCGGCCAAGCGCGAGCGCCTGAAGGCCATCGCCAACGACCGCAGCCGGCCGATGGAGGAGCGGTTCGCCGCCCGCCTGAAGCTCGCGGAGCTGCCGCGGAACTCCAATCCGACCCGCATCCGGAACCGGTGCGAGCTGACGGGGCGCCCGCGCGCGGTTTATCGGAAGTTCAAGCTCAGCCGTAACGTCTTCCGGTCGCTGGCCTCTGTCGGCCAGATCCCGGGCGTCGTGAAGTCGAGCTGGTAAGGAGTAGCGGATATGGCGTTGAGCGATCCTTTGGGCGACATGCTGACGCGCATCCGCAACGGTCAGCGGGCGCGGATGAGTGCCGTGGACAGCCCGGCTTCGAAGTTGCGGATGAACGTCCTCGAGGTGTTGAAGCGCGAAGGTTACATTCGCGGTTACACTGAGGAGGAGGTGCGCCCGGGCGTGCGCAACCTGCGCATTGAGCTGAAATACCACGAGGGCGAGCCGGTCATTCGGCGTATCGACCGCGTGTCCAAGCCGGGCCGCCGCATCTATTCGAAGATTGCGGATCTCCCCCGGGTGTCCAACGGTCTCGGCATTTCGATCCTGTCGACGCCGCGCGGCGTGCTCTCGGACAACGAGGCACGGGCGCAGAACGTCGGCGGCGAAGTGCTCTGCCAAGTGTTCTAAGGAAGGGCTGGAACCATGTCCCGGGTTGGTAAAAACCCAGTGGCCGTGCCGGCCGGTGTCACCGTGCAGCTGGCTGGCAGCACGCTGACCGTAAAGGGCAAGCTTGGCACGCTGACGCTGCCGGTGTCCGACGACGTCGTTGCGACGGTCGAGGACGGCACGATCTCGGTCCAACCGAGGACCGAGTCGCGCCGCGCCCGGATGCTGTGGGGCACGACGCGTGCGAACATCGCCAACATGGTGCGCGGGGTGAGCGAAGGCTTCACCCGCAACCTTGACATCGAGGGCGTCGGCTTCAGGGCCGCCGTCGAGGGCAGGGAACTCGTTCTTTCGCTCGGTTTCAGCCATCCGGTGCGCTACAGCATTCCGGACGGCGTGACCGTGAAGTGCGAGAAGCCCACGTCGGTGACCGTGTCCGGTTTCGACCGGCAGCGCGTCGGCCAGGTGGCGGCGGAAATCCGCGGCTTCAAGAAGCCCGAGCCCTACAAGGGCAAGGGCATTCGGTACGCGGATGAGGTCATCCTGCGTAAGGAAGGCAAGAAGAAGTAGGCCCGCCATGCTGAACTCGAAGCAGAAGTTCGAACGTCGCAAGCAGCGGGTTCGCTACCGCATCCGCCGCTTCGGCCAGGGCCGGCTCCGGCTCTCGGTGTTCCGCTCCTCCAAGCACATCTACGCCCAGATCATCGACGACACCCAGGGCCGTACCCTGGTCGCCGCTTCGACGCTGGACAAGGATCTGCGCCAGAGCCTGAAGACCGGTGCGGACGTGTCCGCCGCCCGCGAAGTGGGTCGGGTCCTCGCCGAGCGCGCCAAGGCCGCCGGCCTCACCGACGTCGTGTTCGATCGCGGCGGCTACCTGTTCCACGGCCGGGTGAAGGCGCTCGCCGACGCCGCCCGCGAAGCCGGCCTTTCGTTCTAAGGAGTGTAGTTCATGGCAGAACGTGAGGACCGGCGCCGCCGCGGTGACGAGAACCGCGATCGGCAGCCGCGGGAGCGGGATGAAGTCGAGCTGATTGAAAAGCTCGTCGGCATCAACCGCGTCGCGAAGGTGGTGAAGGGCGGCCGGCGTTTCGGCTTCGCCGCCCTGGTGGTGGTCGGCGATGGCAAGGGCCGCGTGGGCGTGGGCGCCGGCAAGGCCCGCGAGGTTCCGGAGGCCATTCGCAAAGCCACCGACCAAGCCAAGCGCGGCATGATCCGCGTGCCGCTCCGCGAGGGCCGGACGCTGCACCACGACAGCCACGGCCATTTCGGTGCGGGTCGGGTAACCCTGCGTGCCGCTCCTCCGGGGACCGGCATCATCGCGGGCGGTCCGATGCGCGCCATCTTCGAGGCGCTGGGCGTGCAGGACGTGGTGGCGAAGTCGATCGGCACCTCCAACCCGCACAACATGATCAAGGCGACGTTCGAAGCCCTGTCCCGTGCGCAGAGCCCGCGCGCGGTGGCGGCCCGTCGTGGCCGTCGGGTTGCGGACATCCTGGGCCGCCGCGAAGGCGGCGCCGAAGCCGCAGGGTGATGACGATGGCCAACAAGGCGCAAGAGAAGAAGACGGTCGTGGTGACGCAGATCGGTTCGCCGATCCGTCGGACGCAGGACCAGCGGGCCACCCTTATCGGGCTTGGCCTGAACAAGCTGCACCGGACCCGGGAGCTGGAAGACACTCCGGCGGTTCGCGGCATGATCAATAAGGTCCGTCACCTCCTTCGCGTCGAAAGCGACGCGTAAGGGGCGGGGAGCGCGTACGATGAAGCTGAACCAGATTCGTGACAATCCGGGCGCCCGGACCAAGCCGACCGTGGTCGGCCGCGGTATCGGCTCCGGCAAGGGCAAGACCAGCGGCCGCGGCGTGAAGGGTCAAAAGGCCCGCACCGGCGTGTCGATCAAGGGCTTCGAGGGCGGCCAGATGCCGCTGCATCGGCGTCTGCCCAAGCGTGGCTTCAACAACATCTTCGCGAAGGAATTCGCGGTGGTGAACGTGGGCCGCGTGCAGCAGTTCATTGATGCCGGCAAGCTCGACGCCAGCAAGCCGATCACCACGGCCGTTCTGTTCGAGAGCAACGTTGTCGGTCGCGCCAAGGACGGCATCCGTCTCCTGGCCAAGGGCGAGCTGACCTCCAAGGTCAGCTTCGAGGTGGAGGGCGCCTCCGCTTCGGCCATCGCCGCCGTCGAGAAGGCCGGCGGTTCGGTGAAGGTGACGCTGCCGGCCAAGTCGGACGCCGCCGCGGCCGAATAAACATGTGAAAAGGCCGGCGCTTGCGGACAGGCGCCGGCCTTCTTTTATACGTCAGGTCACACGTCCTGGCTGACCGAGGGCCCTTTCCATGGCCTCTGCCGCAGAGCAGCTTGCCGCAAACATCAATCTGGGCGCCTTTGCGAAGGCGACCGAACTCAAAAAGCGGATCTGGTTCACGCTGGGGGCGTTGATCGTCTACCGCCTGGGCACGTACATCCCGCTTCCGGGCATCGATCCGCTCATCCTGCAGGACATCTTCCGCCAGAATTCCGGCGGCATCCTCGGCATGTTCGATATGTTTGCCGGTGGTGCCCTGAGCCGGATGACCATTTTCGCGCTGAACATCATGCCGTACATTTCGGCATCGATCATCGTTCAGCTCATGACGGCCGTGTCGCCGACGCTGGAAGCTCTCAAGAAGGAGGGCGAGTCGGGGCGTAAGAAGCTGAACCAGTACACGCGGTACCTCACCCTGGTGCTGGCGCTGTTCCAGTCCTATGGCATTGCCATGGGCCTGCAGGGTATGACCGGCCCGACCGGACCCGCTGTCGCAAATCCCGGCTTCTTCTTCCTCTTCGGCACCGTGGTTACGCTCACCGGCGGGACCATGTTCCTGATGTGGCTGGGCGAGCAGATGACGGCCCGGGGGATCGGCAACGGCATCTCGCTGATCATTTTCGCGGGCATTGTCGCCGAACTGCCGCGTGCGCTCGCCGGAACCCTGGAGTTGGGACGCACGGGCGCCCTGTCCGCCTTCCTCATCATCTTCATGCTGGTGATGGCGGTCGCGGTGATCATGTTCATCGTGTTCATGGAGCGCGCCCAGCGTCGGATTCTGGTGCAGTATCCGAAGCGTCAGGTCGGCAACCGGATGTTCGGCGGCGAGTCCTCGCACCTGCCGTTGAAGTTGAACACGTCGGGCGTCATCCCCCCGATCTTCGCGAGTTCGCTCCTGCTTCTGCCGCTGACGTTCGTCGGTTTCACGGGCGGGGAGGGGCCGGCGTGGCTGCAGACCGTGACCACGCTGATCTCGCACGGTCAGCCCTTGTACATGGTGATGTACGCCGCGCTGATCGTCTTCTTCTGTTTCTTCTACACCGCCATTGTGTTCAATCCGCAGGAGACGGCCGAGAACCTCAGGAAGTACGGCGGGTTCGTGCCGGGGATTCGGCCCGGGAAGAACACGGCTGACTATCTCGACCATGTGTTGACGCGCTTGACGGTTATCGGTTCGGCGTACCTCACCGTGGTTTGCCTGCTGCCGGAGTTCCTGATCGCCCAGTACGCGATTCCCTTCTACTTCGGGGGGACCAGCCTTCTGATCGTGGTGTCGGTCACCATGGACACGGTTGCGCAGATCCATTCGCATCTGCTCGCGCATCAGTACGAAGGCCTGATCAAGAAGGCCAAGCTGAGGGGGAGACGCTGATGAACCTGATCCTGCTCGGTCCGCCGGGAGCGGGGAAGGGCACTCAAGCCAAGCGTCTTGAGGAGCGTCGCGGGCTGGTGCAGTTGTCCACCGGGGACATGCTGCGCGCTCTCAAGCACAGCGGTACGGCGTTGGGCCAGCAGGCGAAGGAGATCATGGACGCCGGCAAGCTCGTGCCGGACGAGATCATGATCAAGATGATCGCCGAGCGCATCGACCAGCCGGATTGTCGGAACGGATTCATCCTCGACGGCTTCCCGCGGACGGTGCCTCAGGCCGAGGCGCTGGATAACATGCTGGCCGAGCGGCGGTTGCGGCTTGACCATGTGATCGAGATCCGAGTCGACGAGGCTGCGCTGTACGACCGCATCAGGAAGCGCCTTGAGGAGACACCGGTCGAGCAGCGGCGCGCGGACGACACGCCGGAAACCCTTAAGCACCGGTTGGAGGTCTACCATCGGCAGACCGCGCCGATCCTTCCCTATTACCGGGAGCGGGGCGCGCTGAAGATGGTGGACGGAATGCTGCCGGTCGAGCAGGTCGCCGGCGCGATCGAAGCCATTTTGGACAGCCGGGCGTAGGGCTGTCCCGACCGGGATCGACGGGAGACACTCTCGCCGATCCCGGTTGACAGGAGGAGTTGCCTCCATTATCTACGCGGCCTTCGGTCCCTGATGGGGATGCCGAACGGTTTTTTTCGTCTTGTCCGAATGGGGCGCCGGGGGACGTGCGAAGTCCGCCCTCGGGCATTGAGGAGATTAGGCGTGGCGCGTATCGCTGGCGTGAACATCCCGACGCAGAAGCGCGTCGTCATTGCGCTTCAGTATATCCACGGGATTGGGCCCAAGAAGGCCGAAGAAATCTGCGGCAAGGTCGGTATCCCGAGCGAGCGTCGGGTCAACCAGTTGACCGACGACGAGGTCCTGCGCATCCGCGAGGTCATCGACAGCGAATACACTGTCGAGGGTGACCTGCGGCGCGAGGTGGCCATGAACATCAAGCGTCTGATGGACATGGCCTGCTACCGCGGCCTGCGCCACCGGCGCGGTCTTCCGGTCCGCGGCCAGCGGACGCACTCCAACGCGCGCACCCGCAAGGGCCCGGCTAAGCCGATCGCCGCGAAGAAGAAGTAAGGAATAACGAGAATGGCCAAGCCAGCAGCCCAGCGCCTGCGCCGGCGCGAGCGGAAGAACATCACCGCCGGCGTCGCGCATGTGAACGCGTCGTTCAACAACACCATGATCACCATCACCGACGCGCAGGGCAACGCCATCGCCTGGTCGTCGTCGGGTGCGATGGGCTTCAAGGGTTCGCGCAAGTCGACCCCCTATGCCGCGCAGGTGGCCGCCGAGGACGCGGGCCGCAAGGCGCAGGAGCACGGCATGCGCACCCTCGAGGTGGAGGTGAAGGGGCCGGGTTCGGGGCGCGAGTCGGCCCTGCGCGCGCTGCAGTCGGTCGGCTTCCAGATTACGTCCATCCGCGACGTGACGCCGATCCCGCACAACGGTGTTCGCCCGCCGAAGAAGCGCCGCGTCTAACAGGTTCCTGTCCGCCGCATCCAGCGGCCCGCGTGTCCGAGACAGCTCCCCAGCCATCGGGGGGCGACGAATGGACGCCGGGCCGCGCGGCATTTCCGATGGCAAGAGGTGTCTGCCGTGATCCAGAACAACTGGAAGCAGTTGATTAAGCCGGGCAAGCTGGATGTTCAGGCCAGCGATGAGCCCCAGCGCATTGCAACGATCGTTGCCGAACCCCTGGAGCGCGGGTTTGGTTTGACGCTCGGCAACGCGCTGCGCCGCGTGCTTCTGTCCTCGCTTCAGGGCGCCGCTGTGACGGCGATCCAGATCGACGGCGTGTTGCACGAGTTTTCGTCCGTTCCGGGCGTGCGCGAGGATGTGACGGACATCGTCCTGAACATCAAGTCGCTGGCCCTGCGCATGGGCGGGGATCTGCCCCGCAAGATGCGGATCCGTGCCGAGGGCCCGTGCGAGGTGACGGCCGGCATGATCGAGGCCGGATCTGAGATCGAGGTGATGAACCCCGAGCTCGTGATCTGCACGCTCGACGCCGGCGCGCGGCTGAACATGGAACTGACCGTTCAGACCGGCAAGGGCTATGTCCCGGCCGTCCAGAACCGGCCCGAGGATGCGCCGATCGGTTTGATCCCGGTTGATGCGCTGTTCAGCCCGGTCCGCAAGGTGTCCTACAAGGTCGACAACACCCGCGTGGGTCAGGTCACGGACTACGACAAGCTGTCCTTGACCGTTGAGACCAACGGTGCGGTGAAGCCGGACGATGCCGTCGCGGTTGCGGCCCGCATCCTCCAGGATCAGCTGCAGCTCTTCATCAATTTCGAGGAGCCCCAGGCGGTCCAGGTCGAGGCCAAGCACGAAGAGATTCCGTTCAACAAGAATCTCCTGCGCAAGGTCGACGAGTTGGAGCTGTCGGTCCGGTCGGCCAACTGCCTGAAGAACGACAACATCGTCTACATCGGCGACCTCGTGCAGAAGACGGAAGCGGAAATGCTCCGCACCCCGAACTTCGGCCGCAAGTCGCTGAACGAGATCAAGGAAGTTCTGACCCAGATGGGCCTCCACCTCGGGATGGAGATTCCCAACTGGCCGCCAGAGAACATCGAGGATCTCGCCAAGCGCCTCGAGGAGCCGTACTGAGCTTGTTTGAGTCCGCTTCCGGTTCCCGGGTCCGGGGACCGGAAGCGGTGGTTTTCAAGGGTCGTTGGGACCCACCCCGTCCGTCCAGCACCGCCGCCGCAATGGCGGCCCGGCGTACGGGTTCCGCGATCGGTCCGCCACGCGGGCCGGCAGCCATGAAGGGAGTATCGCCATGCGTCATGGTGTGGGCGTACGCAAGTTGGGTGTCACCTCGAGCCATCGGCGGGCGATGTTCGCCAACATGGCCAACGCGCTGATCAAGCACGAGCAGATCAAGACGACGCTGCCGAAGGCGAAGGAGCTTCGCCCGGTCGTCGAGCGCCTGATCACCCTCGGCAAGAAGGGTGGCCTCGCCAACCGCCGCCGGGCAATCGCCCAGCTGCGCGACGAGAAGATGGTGGCCAAGCTGTTCGACACGCTGGCGACCCGGTACAAGGACCGCCAGGGTGGCTACACCCGCGTTCTGAAGGCCGGCTTCCGTTATGGCGATGCCGCGGACATGGCGATCATTGAGTTCGTCGACCGCGATCCGGCCGCCAAGGGCGTGGACTCCGGCCCGAAGATGGTGGCCGAGGAAGAGACGGGTGAGGGCCTGGAGGGCTGATCGGCCCCCCTGGTTCTTCCAAGAATGCGAAGGGCGGCCGGTCGGCCGCCCTTTTCATTTGGTGGGGGCCTGGTTTTTCTTCCACGTGGAACCCGCGCGCGGGCACAGGCCGGGAAACGGGGGAGGGAGGCTCAGTGCCGGGGCAAGCCAACCCCGAAAATCCACCCTTCCTGACGGCGGGCCCGTGCATTCATGGCCGGTGGTGCCCAGGTTTCCGGTTGGGATGCCAGCAGCCGAAGTCCGGCCGCGGATACCAGGGCGTCGGTTTCGTGATCGGTCAACGGTCGGGACGGATCCTGGTCCGCCGCATTGCCTGGTTCACAGCCCAGGGCGGTAAGTGTGCGTTCCAACCCGGCCCATGTCCGGACCTTCAGGTTTCCATACCCGGTCCGGCGCAGGAACAGGCGCGGATAAATTTCCACAACAACGGTCCGGCCGTCGTCCGCGGACTGGAATGGCCAGACCGCGATCCGCTCGCCTGCCTGCGTGGTCAGGGCGTGCAGCAGGCGCATGCCGGCCAGCGTCCCCTTGCCGACCTGCCTGGGGCCGATGAGCTTGTACGGGCTCTCGGGCATCCCCAGCCCGTCGGCGCGGCAAGCGCGCTCCGTCCCCCGCTGGGGCAGGACGAAGGCGGGATCGCGGGTGCCGGTCCGCCAGAAACCGCCGCCGAAGCCCGGCGCGACGACGAAGCCGGTGCCCAGCAAGTCGGCGTCACCGGCACAAACGCGGTCCACCAGCGCCCAAAGATCCGGAGCGGTGGCCTCGTGTTCGAAATATCCGGCGGCACGGTCGAAGGGCAGGGAGAACGCGCAGTCTATGCCGACCAGCAGCCGGGTCCCGGTGCTTTGGTCCAGCAGCCAGTCCCGCACGGCGGCTCGCCGCCAATGCCGCGATCCGGCGGGGGGCGGCACCAGCCGTGGTGCCGAACGGTCGGGGCCGCACATTGCGACGGCGACGCCCTGGTAGTTTCCGGCCGCCCCCGACCAGTCGATGCCGACGAAGGCGTCGAAGGTCACGCGACCTTGGCTGCGCACTCGTCCGCGGTCATGAGGTTGACACCAATGTCCGCCAGCTCCTCGGCGGCTTTGGGATAGAAGCCGCTGACCGCATCCGTTGCGAGGACGACGCGGAAGTCCCGCTCGCTGGCCTGGTAGATGGTCGTACGGGTGCCGTTGGGGAAGCTGGCGCCGCACAGGACGACGGTGTTGACGCCCATGTCCTTGAGGTGGTGCTCCAGCTTGGTCCGGTAGAAGGCGCCCCAGCGCGGCTTGTACATCAGCCATTCGTTGGGACCGATCGCCTGGAAGCTGCCATTCATCAGCCGCTCGGGATCCGGCGTCACGCAGGGAACAGGCTTCAGCTCGTCCACGATGTCGGCGCCGAGCGTGCCCGGTTGCAGCGGCGCCCTGCCGCATTCGACCAAGCTCCGACGCGGCAGGTCGGCGTCGTCATGCTCCTTGTAGAAGCGGACGACGTGGATGATGGGGAGTTGCTTGCTCCGGAAAGCCTGGGCCAGGCAGCCAACGGCCGGCAGGATCGCCGAAACGCCCGACACGTTCAGCTTGGCCCCGTCACGGGCGTAGTCCTGCTGCACGTCAACAGTGACAAGCGCCGCGTGGGCCCAGTCCGGCGCGCAGTAGAGGTCCATTCCCGATGCTCCGACCGTCCAATGCGGCCATCTAGTCCCCGGAATGCCACGGTGACAAGTCAGCCCTCGGAATGGCTGCGTTGCGTGCGGAGCTTCGCCCAATAATCCAGGCGCTTGCGGATCTCGCGCTCGAACCCCCGTTCGACCGGGCGGTAGAAGGTGCGCCGCCCCATGCCTTCCGGGAAATAGTCCTGGCCGGAGAAACCTTCGGCCGTGTCATGGTCGTAGGCATAGCCCTTGCCGTAGCCAAGGTCCCGCATCAACCCCGTGGGGGCGTTCAGGATGTGCTTGGGCGGCGCCAGCGAGCCGGTTTCCATTGCCGCCCGCCTGGCCTCCTTGTAGGCCGTATAGGCGGCGTTCGATTTCGGGGCGGTGCCGAGATAGATGACCAGTTGGGCGATGGCGAGTTCACCTTCCGGCGATCCCAGACGCTCGTATGCCTCCCACGCGGCAATCGCCTGCGTCAGGGCGTTCGGATCGGCAAGGCCCACATCCTCCACCGCGAACCGGACCAGGCGGCGGGCGATGTACCGGGGATCCTCTCCGCCGGCCAGCATGCGCGCGTACCAGTACAGCGCCGCATCGGTGTCGGACCCGCGCAGCGACTTGTGCAGTGCGGAGATCAGGTTGTAGTGGCTTTCCTGCCCTTTGTCGTACAGGGGCGCCCGACGCTGGACGGTGGCCAGGAGCGCCGCGGTGTCCAGCGGTGCCGGCGCGTCGAGCGCCAGGACCTCTTCGACCAGATTCAAGAGGTAGCGGCCGTCGCCGTCGGCCATCGCCTTCAATGCGCCGCGGGCCTCGGGCTGCAAGGGCAGGGGCCGCCCGGTCTCGGCTTCGGCGCGGGCCAGCAGTTGCTCCAGCGCCGCCTCGTCCAAACGGTTCAGCACGAACACCTGGGCGCGGGAGAGGAGCGCCGCATTCAGCTCGAAGGAGGGGTTTTCGGTGGTCGCGCCCACCAGGGTGACGGTCCCGTCCTCCATGTGGGGCAGGAAACCGTCCTGCTGGGACCGGTTGAAGCGGTGGATTTCGTCGATGAACAGCAAGGTGCCCTGGCCGGCGGCGCGCCGTTTGCCGGCCTCGTCGAACACTTTGCGCAGGTCGGCCACGCCCGAAAAGATGGCCGACATCGGGGTGAAATGCAGGTTCGTGTGCTCGGCCAGCAGGCGGGCGATGGTGGTCTTGCCCACCCCCGGCGGGCCCCACAGGATCATCGAGGCGAGCCGGCGGGCCTTCAGCATTCGGCCGATGGGACCGTCCGGTTTCAAAAGGTGGTCCTGGCCGACCACCTCGTCGATCCGGCGGGGGCGGAGTCGGTCGGCAAGCGGGCGCGGGGCGTCCCGTTCGAACAGTCCGCCGCGACCGGACCGGCCGCCCCCCATTACCCCGGCACCGTCGTGTTCAGGACCTGCTCGCCTCGGCGGACCTGGATCTGCCACGCCTGCGGCTGTTGGCCCAATGCCGGGCCGAGGTCGCGGACCGTGCGCACCTCCCGCCCGTTGAGGCGCAGGATGACGTCCCCCGGCCGGAAGCCGACCCGGGCGGCGGGGCTGCCGCGCTCCACATCCAGCACCACCACCCCCTGGCGGACCGACAGGTTGAGCTGGCTGGCCTCCTCCAGAAGGGCGGGGGAGAGGTTCGCCACGCGGGCGCCGGCCAAGGGGTTCCGCCCGGTCAACAGGGTGACGTTGCGGGGCGGGTCCTCCGGCGGAGGGGCCACGGACAGCGACAGCTCGCGGTCGCGGCCGTCCCGGCGGACGGTCAGGACGGCCTTGGCGTCGATCTGAAGCGTGGCGATGCGGTAGCGCAGGGCGTCGGGATCGTCCACCTCGCGCCCGTTGACCGCCGTGATGACGTCGCCCCGGCGAAGCCCCGCCTGGGCGGCCGGGCTGTTCGGTTCGATCGATGTCACCAGAACGCCGGCCGGGCGGGGCAGGCCGAGGCTCTGCGCCAGTTCCTGGGTGACCGTCTGTCCGCCGGCGCCCAGCCAGGGCCGCACAAGGCGTCCGCCATTGCGGGCGGCCTCGACGACCGTTCGGACCATGTTCGAGGGCACGGCGAAGCCGATGCCGATCGACCCGCCGCTGCGCGAATAGATGGCGGTGTTGATGCCCATCAGCCGCCCGCCCATGTCCACGAGCGCGCCGCCGGAGTTGCCGGGATTGATGGCGGCGTCGGTCTGGATGAAGAAATCATAGGCGCCGATGCCCGCCGCGGTCCGCGCAACGGCGGAGACGATGCCGGACGTGACCGTCTGGCCGACACCGAACGGGTTGCCGACCGCCAGCACGAGGTCGCCGACCTGCAGGGTATCGGAGTCGCCGAGCTCCAGCGACGGCAGGCGGTCGCCATCCGTGTCGATCCGAAGGACGGCCAGATCCGTGCGCGGATCCGCCAGGATCACGGTGGCCTCGAACTCCCGCCGGTCCGACAGCACCACGGTGATCTCGTCGGCGCCCCGGATGACATGGTCGTTGGTGACCACCAGCCCATCGGCCGACACGACGACCCCGGACCCGAGCGAATTCTGCACCCGCTCCCGTGGGGCGCCTTGCGGCGGCTGGCCGAAGAACCGGCGGAACATCGGGTCGTCGAGCAGGGGCGAGACCTGGCGTTCCCGCACCACCCGCTTCGTATAGATGTTCACCACCGCGGGCGTGGTCTGGCGGACCAGCGGTGCGAACGAAAGGCGGATCTGTTCGCGGCTGTCGGGGACGGCGCGGGGTTGGGCGGATCCGGCCGTGGACCCGGCCATGCCGAGAGCCAGGGCACAGAGCGCCAGAACGAAACGCATCGGCTTCATGGGCGGCGGGCTAGCGCGGAATTGCGGCAAAAGCTTGGATATCCGGACCTGCCGGACGTGGAGTGCCCGCGGACACCCCGCGCTTTCAGCCGCACCGGGCGCGGCAACGGCGGAGTTCGGCGTCGCATGTCGGATCGCCGCCAAGGACGGAGCCGATCAGGTCGGACCGGTTCCGTGACACCCCGCTCTCGGTGCAGACGGAATGGCTTTGGCGGCAGGCCCGCATGCATTGCGCCGCAGTGTCCGTGGGTGCCGGCCCCGGATTGACCGAACAGGCTGCGAGAAGGCCCAGGGCGGCAATGACGATCAGTTTCATCGGGTCCGAACGCGGCAGGATGGATATGGGGCGACCCTAGCATCGACCGCCCCCACCCGGAACATCTTACGCGCACCGGGCCGGCCCCATCGTTGCGTGCCGGCGGCACGCCTGCCGGGTGCCGCCACCGGGTTCCAATCATGACGATACCGCGGGGCGCTTCGGGTTGCCGGGGGCGGTGGTCCGCAGCTAACTGGGTGCCAGTGCCGCCGGAAAGCGGCGCCATAGGCAGGGGAGGCTGGAGGGCAAATGGGCACGGCGTTGGCGGTGGCGGCCGGCGGTGCGTCGGGGGCGCTCGTCCGCTGGTGGATGGCGGCGTGGGTGGCCCGGATGGTGGGATCCCAGTTTCCGTTCGGCACCTTGGCGGTGAACGTGGTGGGGGGATTGGCCATGGGCGTCGTCACGGCCCTCGCCGGCCATATCTGGCAGATGCCACCCATCCTCCGGACCTTCCTGACGGTTGGCGTCCTGGGTGGTTTCACCACCTTTTCCGCATTTTCGTTGGAAATGGCCTCCATGCTGGAACGGGGCCAGACGGTTGCGGCCATGGCCTATGCCATCGCATCCGTTGCCCTGTCGGTGCTTGCGCTGCAGGCCGGCATGGCGGTGGTCCGCAACCTCCCTGCGTAGAGATCGCGCCTCCTGTCCTTAAGGTGGTACCATCGTGGCTTGTGGTTTTCGAATCGGTACGTGAAAGTTGCACCCGTACTATCGGAACGAAGGTGCGCCAGTGCCGAGTGACGAGGCGGCGGCTCAAACGCATTGCAATTGTGCCTGGTGCGGACGGCCCGTGGAAAAGGGGCAGCCCCGCTGGGCCGGCGATCCGCTCGACCGCAGGTGGCATTACATCTGCGCGGAACAGGCCGGCAAGGTGACGCCGGGGCTGTGGCCGCCTCTGTTCGGGTGCATGGGCCCAGGGAACGTCACGCCCGAAACAGCGCACCGGCCGACGGTCTCCTTCGATGGCGCGGCCGACTGCGACCCGCCCCGCATCCGCCTCCGCCTGACGCCCTGATCCGCGGGCCCGGCCCGCTCCCCGGCTGCGGAAAGTGTTGCACGGCGCCGTCGGCTGGTGCATGGCAGCGCGGCGGCCCGCCCGGTGGAACACCACGGCGGCGCCGACGCGGATGCGGCCCTCCACTGGGCCGGGCAGAGGGGTGGGGAGCGGCAATGGCGGTGGTCGAGACGCGGACGGTCCAGGCGGACGAGGCGGACATCCGCCTCGACCGCTGGTTCAAGCGTCATTTCCCCCATATCGGTCACGGGCAGCTGGAAAAACTGCTGCGCACCGGGCAGGTGCGGGTCGAGGGCAAGCGCGCGAAGGCGAGCACGCGTTTGGAGGTCGGGCAGTCGGTGCGGGTTCCGCCGTTGCCGGCCGACACCGTCAGGGACGCGCCCCAGGCGCCGAAACCGATCAGCCGGCGCGATGCGGAGGCCATCCAGGCCCGGGTGCTGCACCGCGACGCCGATGTGCTGGTGATCGACAAGCCGGCCGGACTGGCGGTGCAGGGCGGCACATCCACGCCCCGGCACCTCGATGCGATGCTGGACGCCCTGCGGTTCGATGCGTCGGAGCGGCCCCGGCTGGTCCATCGGCTGGACAAGGACACGTCCGGCGTCCTGGTGCTGGCCCGCAATGCACTGGCGGCGAAGCGGCTGGCCGACGCCTTCCGCGGCCATGATGCCCGCAAGATCTATTGGGCGGTCACCGTCGGCGTGCCGTCGCCGCGCCGGGGCCGGATCGATCTGGCCCTGGCCAAGGAGGGCACCGCCCGCGGCGAGCGGGTGGCCGCCGATGCCGAGGACGGCAAGCGTGCATCCAGCCTCTACACGGTGGTCGAGCACGCCCACCGGCGGGCCGCCTGGGTCGCGCTGTGGCCGCTGACGGGCCGCACGCACCAATTGCGCGTCCATATGCAGGCAATCGGCACGCCGATCCTGGCCGACGGGAAGTACGGTGGGGCCGAAGCGTTCCTCGAGGGCGCGGAGCTGTCCCGCCAGCTCCACCTCCACGCCCGCCGGATCATCATCCCGCACCCACGCGGCGGCCGCCTTGACGTGACGGCACCGTTGCCGCCGCACATGAAGGCGACCTGGGAGTATTTCGGCTTTTCCGCCGACACCGACGGCGATCCGTTCGCGGAGTATGCGTGAGGATGGCCATGGCCTTCGGACCGGGGGGAATCCCCGTGGTGGGGGATGCGATATGAACCGGGTCGAGCCGTTGCGCCTCGTCGTCTTCGACTGCGACGGGACGCTGGTGGACAGCCAGTACGCCATTGTCGGCGCCATGACCGAGGCGTGGCGGGCGGACGGGTTGCCGCCGCCGGATCCGGCTTCGGTCCGCCGGGTGGTCGGCTTGTCCCTGGTCCAGGCCATTGCCACGCTCCTGCCGGACGAGGCGCCGGAGCGGCATGCACGCCTCGCCGGCCTGTACCGGGACTCCTATATATCCCTGCGCCAGGCGGGGACTGCGGTGGAGCCCCTGTTCCCCGGTGTGCGCGAGGCGCTGGACGCCCTGGACGCGGCCGGGTTCCTGCTCGGCGTCGCGACCGGAAAGGGTAGCCGCGGCTTGCGCCACACCTTGTCCGTCCATGGCCTGGAAGGGCGCTTCGTCACGCTGCAGACGGTCGACACGGCGCCGGGCAAACCCCATCCGGGCATGGTCCTTCAGGCCCTGGGCGAGGCCGGCGTCGAAGCCCGGGATGCGGTCGTCGTGGGCGATACCACCTACGACATGGAAATGGCCCGTGCGGCGCGGGTCGCCTCGATCGGGGTGACGTGGGGGTATCATTCCGGGGACGAACTCCGGGCGTCCGGCGCGGGTTGTCTGGTCGACACCTTCGCCGATCTGCCCGCCGCGGTGGCCCGGATGCTGGTTCGCACGCAGGGTTCGATGCAGGGCCGAACGACGGGAGCACGCACATGACCTTTGCCATACGCGACATTTCCGTGGCGCCGGCCGAGGGCGGTGGCTTCGAGGTGCGGCTGAACGGCAAGCCGCTTCTGACCCCCAGCCGTGCGCCGATGCGGCTTCCCGCCAGGGAACTGGCCGAAGCCATCGCGGACGAGTGGCGCATGCAAAGGGGCGAGGTGAAACCCGCCACCATGCCCATGATGCAACTGGCGGCCACGGCGCTCGACCGCATTGCGCCGCAAAGGCCGGCCATCGTGGACGCCGTTGCCAAATACGCCGAGACCGACCTTCTGTGCTACCGGGCGGAGGGGCCCCAGGTGTTGGTCGAGCGGCAGGCCCGCGTCTGGCAACCGCTGCTGGATTGGGCGGCGCTGCAGTATGACGCACCGCTCCACGTGCAGGCGGGCATCATGCCCCGGCCGCAACCGCCCGAGGCGCTGAAGGCACTGCGGACCGCAGTGGAGGCGCTCGACGATTTCCAACTGACGATGCTCCAGTTCGCTTGCGGCGCACTGGGTTCTCTGCTCCTCGCCCTGGCCCTTCTGGAACGCCGCATCGACCCGACGGAGGCCTTCGAGGCGGCCGAGCTGGACGCCAGCTTCCAGATCGAACAGTGGGGCGAGGATGCGGAGGCCACCCGGCGTCGTGCCTCCCTCATGGCCGATATCCAATCCGCCCGCCGGTTCCTCGACCTGCTCGACGGACGGAAAGGCGCCTGACCCGGGCCCGGGGGCGCGATCTATTCGGGGAATGGTGGTTGGTGAGCTGTCTGATCGGCCGGACCGCGCGTTCGTCCGAATTGCGCGAGCCGAGCGCGACCGTGACCGCGTTGGAAAGGCCGCCCCATGTCCGAGCCGCACCGGCCGGATGCGACTGCTCCGGTCCCGCTGGCCCCCGCCCCAATCGGTCACCCTTCCACAGGGGGCGTCGCGTTGCCCAGGGCCGCGGTGACGCCCGTTTCGGGGAATCCGCGAACCGGCACCGATGGCCGCGACGTTCTGATCGGCACGGACGACCACGATTCCCTGTTCGGGTCCGACGGCAACGACGTCCTGTTCGGCTTCGATGGCGATGATCTGTTGGACGGTGGCTTCGGGCCGGACGGGATCAGCGGTGGAGCCGGCGGTGACCAGGCCATTGGCGGAACCGGTGGTGACGACGTCTTCGGCGACGATGGCGACGATTTCCTCGTCGGGGAGGAGGGGCGGGACACATTGGCCGGCGGGAATGGCAACGATATCCTGTTCGGGGACCGCGCAATCATGACCGCGACCGGCCCGGAACCCGCCGGGGCGGTGGCGGGCATCCCCGGCACCTTCCAGCCGGTGGACCCGGCCGCGGACAACGACTTCCTGCTGGGGGGCGACGGCGACGACGTTCTGGCGGGCGGGGGTGGCACCGACATCCTGTCCGGCGGCGATGGCGAGGACGTGTTCGTCCTCGGCACCGGCCACGGTGGCGACCTGATCGCCGACCGGGCGTTTGGCGATCGTCTGGATGTCCGCCGCCTCGGCGTGACCGGCTTCGGACAGATCGAAGCGGTGGCCCGGCAGGAGGACGAGGATTTGCGGCTGGATTTCGGCAACGGCGACGATTGGCGGCTGGAAGGCGCCAGCCTGTCGGACCTGGGGCCGGAGGACTTCATCTTCGTCTGACGCCGCGGGCGGGCTTTGGGCGGGCGAAGGGGGCGGACATCGACGTGGATCCGCTCTATATCGAGGCATAACGCGGCGCACCGGCCCTCACGCCGGGATGGCGCCCACCCGCTGTTCCGCCGAAACTCCGCAGGTCCCGTGTTCCGCCGGCAACCCCCGTCCGTCCAGACCCGCCAAAGCAACCCGCCGGACTCCGGGACCGTGGAGCCGGAACGGCGTCGCGACCTTCGTCCGCTGCGCCGCCTCGTGCCGTTCCTCCGCCCTTACTGGCGGCAGATCCTGGGGGCCACGCTGGCCCTGGTGGTTGCGGCCGGTACGGTGCTGGGTCTTGGGCAGGGCCTGCGGGCCCTGGTGGACCAGGGCTTCTCGGCGGGTGATGCGGCGCTTCTGGACCGGGCGCTGCTGATCCTGTTCGTGGTCATCGCGCTGATGGCCGCCGCCACCTATGGCCGGTTCTATCTGGTGTCCTGGGTCGGCGAACGGGTCGTGGCCGACATCCGTCGGGCGGTTTATGCCCATGTGGTGCGCCTGTCGCCGGCCTTTTTCGAGAGCACCCGCACAGCGGAAGTGACAAGCCGCCTGACCACGGACACCACGCTCCTGCAGGTGGTGGTCGGATCCTCGGTCTCGATCGCCCTGCGCAACCTGCTGCTGCTGTTCGGCGGTGCCGCGATGCTGTTCGTGACCAGCCCGAAGCTGACAGGCCTGGTCTTTCTGGTGGTGCCGCTGGTGGTGGCCCCCATCGTCCTGTTCGGCCGCCGGGTCCGCAGCCTGTCACGTGAGAGCCAGGACCGGCTTGCGGACATCGGCGTGCACGTGGACGAAACCCTGGGGGCGATCCGCACGGTGCAGGCCTTCGGGCACGAGAACTTCGAGCAGCGCCGGTTCGCCGATCGCGCCGAGCAGGCCTTTGCCGTCGCCATCCAGCGCGTCCGTGCCCGCGCGATCATGACCGTCGTGGTCATTGCGCTGGTCTTCGGTGCCATCGGTGTGATCCTGTGGATCGGCGGCCACGATGTGCTCGCCGGCAGGCTGAGTGCCGGCGACCTTTCGGCATTCGTGTTCTACGCCGTCCTTGTGGCGGGGGCGGTCGGGGCGATCAGCGAAGTCGTGGGCGATTTGCAGCGGGCCTCGGGGGCAACGGAGCGCCTGTTCGGCCTGCTCGCAACCGTGCCCGAGATCACGTCGCCCTCCATCCCCGAACCGCTTCCCGAGCCGGCGGTGGGATCCATTCGGTTTGAGGGCGTGCGGTTCAACTATCCGTCACGGCCCGGCCAGTCCGCGCTGGAAGGCTTCGACCTGGAGGTCCGGCCGGGTGAGACGGTGGCGCTGGTGGGGCCGAGCGGGGCCGGCAAGACGACCGTCTTCCAATTGCTGTTGCGGTTCTACGACCCGCAGGCGGGCCGGATCCTCCTCGACGGGATCGACCTGCCGCGGGCCGATCCGGCGGCCGTGCGTGCGCGGATCGGGTTGGTGCCGCAGGATCCGGTCCTTTTTTCCGCCACCGCGTTGGAAAACATCCGCTATGGCCGGCCCGATGCCACCGATGCAGAGGTGCGCGCGGCGGCCGAGGCGGCCCATGCGCTCGGCTTCATCGAGGCCCTGCCGGACGGGTTCCGGACCCATCTGGGCGAAAAGGGCGTCCGGCTGTCCGGCGGCCAACGCCAGCGCATCGCAATCGCCCGCGCAATCCTACGGGATCCGCCGGTTCTCCTGTTGGACGAGGCCACCTCCGCACTGGATGCCGAGAGCGAGCGGTTGGTGCAGGCGGCGCTGGAGCGGCTGATGCGGGGGCGCACCACACTGATCATCGCCCACCGCTTGGCAACGGTCGTGAACGCGGACCGCATCGCCGTCATGGACGGTGGGCGCGTCGTCGCCCAAGGGGCCCACGGGGAACTGATGCGCCAGGATGGCCTCTATGCCCACCTGGCCTCGCTGCAATTCGACCAGGGGCCCGGCCTGGGTGCTCCCGTCGTGGACGAGGTGCGCTAGGGAGCGCGGGACGGTGTCCGGCTCCCAAGCCGGTCCGGGGCAGCCTATCGGATCGGGGAGGTTCCCGCTTCCCGGCGCGTTGGCCGCACCGGGGAGCGGGAACGACGATCAATTCCGCGACCCACGGTCGCTGCCACCGGCACCGCCTCCGTCGTTTCCGCCGCGGTCCAGACCCTTGCCGCCACCGGCACCGCCCTTGCCACCTACGGTGTCCTTGCCCGCATCGACCTTGCCGCCGCCCTTGCCACCGGAGCCGCCGCCGAGGCCGCCCAGCCCGCCACCGAGGCCGCCCAGCCCGCCGCCACCGAGCCCGCCACCGAGCCCGCCACCGAGCCCGCCACCGGCACCACCACCGACACCGCCACCGACACCGCCCAATCCACCACCGGCTCCGCCGCCGACGCCCCCAACCCCGCTGCCTCCGGAGCCACCGGCCGATCCGCCACCGCCGGACCCTGGGCCGCCATTCGTGCCACCGCTATTACTGCCACCGCTATTACTGCCACCGCTATTACTGCCGCCGCTATTACTGCCGCCGGTTCCTCCAAGTCCCCCGTTCGTGCCGCCCGTGCCGGTCCCGCCGCCGACGCCGCCCAATCCACCGCCGAGGCCACCGCCGAGGCCACCACCGGTCCCGCCAAGGCCACCGGTGCCGCCGGTGCCCGTTCCGCCACCATTGCCGGACCCGCCGGAGCCTCCGCCCCCGACACCGCCAATGGCGCCGAGCGGATCGTTGGTGCCGCCCCGGCCGCCACCGGTTCCGCCCGTCGAACCATTGCCCGACCCGCCATTCCCCGGACCTCCGGAACCAGCCGCCGGGCCGGCTGCGGTCTCGGTGCCGATGGATCCGCCGCCGCTCCGTCCCGAGCCACCGAGAGTCCCGCTACCGCTCGTCCCCCCCGTGCCGCCGCCGCCCGGGGGATTCCCGGTGCCACCACCGCTTGCCGCTGTCGCGGAGCCTGTCTTGTCGCCACCACGCGAACCCCTGGACAGGTCGATCGGGGCGCTGGGGGCTGCCGCCGGGGGGCTGCTGGCTGCCGACGACTGGGCTGCAGGCTGGGTCGCGGTGGTTGAGGACGGGGACGGGGAGGCCGGGGATCGGGCTGCGGCGGCGGGCGGTGCCGGCATGCTGGTAAAGGCGGTCGGCGCCGGGACCGCGGGCCAGGGCGCATCCTTGCCGTTGTCCGGAACCGACCGGGGCAAATGGAGCGGGGCCTGACCGGCGGGCGCGGGGATCGTGCCCCTGTTCGGCTGGGGAGGCGGGGCAAATTCGGCCGAAGCGGCCTCCGAGTTGTAGACCGTACCCGGCGCCCGCACCTCGCGCATGATTTCTTCCATGGTCAAGGTGCGCCCACCGGCCGGTGGCTGGGCCGCGCGCCGGTTACCCTTCGGCCCAAGCGCCTCGACGGTGGGGTCCGGATTGGCGCGTTTGACGAAATCCGTGATCGCCCGGGTCGCTTCGGGGGTGGCCGACCGGTTTCCGGGTGTCCGGGCGACGATGGATGGCACCTCCTGGGCATGCAGGGATCCGGGAAGAAGGAGGCCACCGATGAAAGACACGGTGACGAGCAGGTTTCTTTTGGCTTGCATGAAGAACGACCCTTTTCATTGTCCGGAGCAGGCACGCAGCCGTGTCTCGACCGCGGCCTCGATGGCGGACCACTGGTCCGGCGGCGCCGTGCAGGTGGCGAATTCCTGAAGGCCGGCGAGGGTGGCGACATCCAGACTGCTTTCGACGCGCTGGAATTCGCCCGGTTGGGGCACCCGGTTCCGCAATCCCTGCAGGGCGCTGTGCCGGAGCGCGGCGAAGTCGCGCTCGTCGCGCAACAGATTGCAGCGGACCGCAATCGCCAGGGCCCGCCCGCACGTCTGTGCGTCACGCACGGCGAGGGCCGTCACGTGGTTGGTTGCAGGCGCGGCGGACGTTGATTGCGCCTGTGCCGAAGGCCCGGGCCGGGTTGGTGGACCTTGGCAGCCCGCCAGGAGCTGGAGTGCCGTCATGGCGGCAAATAGCACCCGCATCGAGCGCTTCCCTTGAAGCGTGTCACACGGGTGTCTAATGCCGCTCCGCGGCGTAAGTTGCGGACCGGGCCCAATCGGTTAGGGCAGGCCTGTACTTCGTGAATATGCCCGAAGACAGGTTTCGGCGCCGGTCCAATCCCCTCCGGGAATCCAGAGGCGTCCTTAGCGCTGGTCGAACTTGATTTCGATGCGCCGGTTGCGTGCCAGGGCCGCCGGATCGTCGCCCGGGCCCAGGGGCTGGTATTCCGCGAAGCCGGCGGCGGCCAGGCGTTCCGGCGGGATGCCCTGTTCCATCAGGAAGCGCACGACGGAGATCGCGCGTGCCATCGACAGCTCCCAATTCGAACGGAAGAGGGGGGTGGCGATGGGGCGGCGGTCGGTGTGGCCGTCCACGCGCAGCACCCAGTTCACGTTGGGTGGGATCTTGGCCGCAAGCTCCTTCAGCACGCCGGCAATTTCACCCACCCGCTGCCGCCCGCGATCCTCCAACGTGGCCGATCCGCTTTCGAACAGCACTTCGGACTGGAAGACGAACCGGTCGCCGACGATGCGGATGTCCTCGCGGTCGCCGACCACCTCGCGCAGGCGTCCGAAGAATTCCGAACGGTAGCGGGCCAGTTCCTGCACCCGGCTCGCAAGGGCCTGGTTGAGCTGGGTCCCGAGATTGGTGATCTGGACCTGCTTATCGGCGTCACGCTGTTCGGCTTCGGCGAGCAGCTTCGAGATCTCGGCGAGTTGTTGGCGCAGGGCGGCAACCTGCTGGTTCAGCAGTTCCACCTGCCGTTGGCCTTCCGCCGAGGTGGCCTGCTCTTCCGACAACTGCGTCCGCACCGTCCCGATTGTGGCGACAAGTTCCTCGATGCGGATGTCGCGGGCCTGGATCTCGCGTTGGGCCAGCTGGGTGCGTTCCTCGGCCGAGGCCACTTCGCTCTCCAGCCGCATCGACCGGTCACGCAGGGTTTCGATCTGTTCCAGAAGGGTACGCCGCTGCTCCTCGGACAGGCGCAGCGCCTCGGTCTGTTCGGCGGCCTGGCGTCCCGCGTCCTCCTGCGCGCGCTCCAACTCGCGGCTCAGGCGCTCCCGTTCCCCGGTTGCCTGGGTCAACGCCGTTTCCGTCTGCTGCCGCACGAGGTTCAGTGCGGCCACTTCGGCTTCGAGCTTCTCGCGCGCTGCGCGCAGGGCCCGGAGGTCGTCCTGCAGGCTTGCGATTTCGGCAAGCTGCAGACGGATCTTCTCGCGGTCGGCCGAGATGACCTTGAAGGCGTCCTCAAGGTCGCGTGCGGTCTTTTCGGCCTCCGCCTGGGCCTGCCGCCCGCGGTTGACCACCTGAGAAAGCTGCGCGGCCAGTTCCTCCCGTTCGGCCAAAACGGTGGCGAGCTGCCGGTCCATGCCTTCCCGTTGGCCGACCGAACTCTGGAGTTGCGAGGACAGGCGGGCGATGCCGGCACGCAGGTCCGCACTTGCCTGTCGTTCCAGCGCCAGCATCTCGGACAGCTCGGCCACCTGCCGGTTCAGGCGGGTGAGGGCCTGCTCGCGCCCCGACAGTGTGGTGGACATGTAGAATTGCGCCACCACGAAGATCATCAGGACGAACAGGAAAACCATCACAAGCGAGGACAGGGCGTCGACCCAGCCCGGCCAGACGTTGATGCTTTCCCTGCGCCGGCTCGACCCAATGCCCGCCATCGCCCGTTACCCCTGGTCGTCGGCCAGCGCGACGATGGTCCGGGCCAGCAGCTTGATCTCGCTCCGGATCTCTCCGACCATCTGGGCGCGTCCGTTGGACACTTCCTCGAGCAGGCGCGCCATGTAGATGTCCAGGTTCCGGATGTGCTGACGCGTGGCCTCGTCCATTCCGAACCCGGTGACGGCCGCCTCCCCCAAACGCATCAGTGCCGGCCGCAGCTCCATCTGGCTTTCCGCGATGCGGAGCAGGAGCTGCTGTTCGGCGCGCATCTGGTCGGTCAGGGCGCCGATCTGCTCGGTCAGGGACATCAGCTGGGCATTGGCATGCCGGCGCCCCTCTTCGGTGTGGGCGACCGTGCGCTGCAGGGCTTCGATGTTCTCGGCCGTGGTCTCCAGGAGCGCCTGGAGGTAGGCGGGGATCGAATGCTCGCCCACATCCCCCGGCCCGGTGCCGCCGGGCAGGCGGGAAATGCTGGCGAGCTGATCCTCCAGATCCTGGTAGAAGCGGTTCTGCGCTTGGCCCGCCTGCAATTCCAGAAAGCCCAACACCAGCGAGCCGGCGAGCCCGAACAGCGACGAGCTGAATGCCGTGCCCATGCCCCGCAGCGGTGCTTCCAACCCCTGCTGCAGGTTGTTGAACATCATCGAGACATCGCCCGTCTCCATCGACAGGCCGGAGATGACCCCGGCCACCGACCGGATCGTTTCCAGCAGGCCCCAGAACGTGCCGAGCAACCCCAGGAAGATCAGAAGGCCGATCAGATAGCGCGACAGTTCGCGCTGTTCGTCCAGGCGGGCGGAAATGCCGTCCAGCAGCGACCGCATCGCGATGGCGGACATCGTCCGCCCGCGCCGCTCGCCCAGCATGCGGGCCATCGGCGCCAGCAGGCTCGGCTCCCAGCCCAGGCTTTCGGCTTCGCCGGCCTGCCAGGCCCGGAGCCACTGCACCTCCGGCCGGAGCAGCAGCACCTCGCGGAAGATGTAGGCAATGCCGAGGAGCAGGACGCCAATGATAAGCCCGTTCAGGACCGGGTTGGCCATGAAGGCGCCGGTCAGGGCTGGGGAGAGGACGGCGCCCAGCACCGCGACGAGCACGACGAAGATGACCATCCGGGTCAGATAGGTCTGCGGACGTGCCATCTGTCTCGGGCTCCCCGCCTGTGTCGGCACCTGCCGTGCCCCCGGTTCGCTGCGCTGGCTCATGGCGGGTCAATTCACGATGAGGATGTCGATACGGTCGGGCGGCGCCCCGGCCCCAGCACCGTCCGCGGCGTCCGTGGTGGCGCCGAGCGCGCGCACGTCGATCCGCGTGCTGCGCACGCCCCTGTCCACCAGATGGCCGCGTACCGCCAGGGCGCGGTCCAACGAGAGCTTGCGTGCCTCGCGCGCGGTTTCAGGCGTTGCGGCGGCATAGGCACGGAGCTGGATGCGGGCGGTTTCGGACCGGTTGAGGCGGGCCGCCAACCCGTCGAGAAGCGGTGCCGCATCGGGCGGGAGTTCACGCGACTGCGGGGCGAAGACCAGGCGGAACGAGGTCCCTTCGGGGATTGCCACCGCCGGGGCATCGGCGGGTGGGACAGATGGTGCCGGTGCCGCCGGTGCCGTGGCCGACAGGTCGGGCATGGCCGGTGCGGTGCCTGGGCCGGGCATGGCCGGAGGCACGGGAACAGGCGGCGGCTGACCGAAACCGGGCGGCGGCGGGGCCGTCAGGCGGCCAAGGGCCGGCCGCCCGGTGGAGGCGGCCGGTGGGGTGCCATCGGTGGATGGGTGTGGGGTGGGCGGGCGTGGTTTCCGGCGAGGGGCAGCGGGGATGAAAGGCCGCTCCTCCGCCTGAACCCGCTGGACCGGCGGCCCGGCGGGGCGAACCGAAAGGCCTGCTGGTGGAAAAGCAGCGGCGGCGCCACCGGGCGTGGCGCCGGCCAGAAGTACGGCCGCCACGGCCACCGCCAGGGACCGCTCGCGCGCGTGGATCCAACGGTTCATCGCGCCAGCGCGTCCTCGACTGTCACGGCACGGAACGGAATTTTCGAACCTTAGCCGATGTTCCGCGAGTGGAACAACCACTCCGCGGGAAAGCGTGCCGGTCCTTGCTTTCAGGTGGCGGGTTGCGCCTTGGCACGCGGCTCCATGGTGGTGCGCAGGATCGTGGCAATGGGCAGGTGCAACGTCTGGTTCGCGGCCAGGATGCTGTCGCCGGACTGCGGGTTCCGGCCGCCGCCGATCTCCGTCACGAAGCCCCCGGCTTCCTGCACCAGGATGATGCCGGCGGCGACGTCCCACGGGTTGAGGTCCGTCTCCCAATAGCCGTCGAACCGCCCCGCCGCCACATAGGCCAGGTCCAGCGCCGCCGATCCGAAGCGCCGGATGCCCGCAACCCGGCCCATCAGCGCGCCCATCTGGCGCATGAACAGCGCATGGTTGCCGTGCCCCTTGAACGGGACCCCGGTCGCAAGGACCGCGTCCTCCAACTGGCGCCGGCCCGAGACGCGCAGGCGCTGGCTGTTCAGGAAGGCGCCGCCGCCCTTTTCGGCCCAGAACATTTCGTCCTTGATCGGGTCGTAAATGACGCCGGCGAAAATTTCGCCGTCCCGTTCAAGTGCGATCGAGATCGCCCAATGGGGCAGACCGTGCAGGAAGTTGGTCGTGCCGTCCAGCGGATCGACAATCCAGCGGTTGCGCGGGTCCTTGCCGACGATTCCGCCATTTTCCTCCATCAGGAAGCCGAAATCGGGCCGGGCACGCTGCAGCTCTTCGCGCAGGATGCTCTCGGCCCGTATGTCGGCCTGACTGACGAAGTCGGCCGGACCCTTGCGGCTGACCTGCAACTTTTCGACTTCGCCGAAGTCGCGGACGAGGGCCCGGCCGGCCTTTTCGGCGGCACGGCCCATGACGGTGATGAGGGCGGAACGGGGTGCCAAGGCTTATCCCTCCGGGGCCAGGGCTGGGCCCGGCGCAACGGCTTGAGTGAGGCGCGTCAGGACTTCGCGCGCTCGACGTAGGTGTTGTCGGCCGTGTTCACAACGATCCGCTCGCCGGTCTCGATGAAGGGCGGCACCATGACGCGCACGCCGTTCTCGAGCTTTGCCGGCTTGTAGGACGAGGCCGCCGTCTGGCCCTTCACGACCGGATCGGCTTCGACGATCTGCATGACCACGGTGGACGGCAGCTCGACCGAAATCGGGGAGCCTTCGAACGACTGCACGGTCACTTCCATGCCGTCCTGCAGGTACACCGCCGGTTCGCCGATCACCTCGCCGGAGATGGTGATCTGCTCGTAGCTTTCCTTGTCCATGAAGGTGTAGACATCGCCATCGGCGAACAGGAAGGTCATCTCGTGCTCGTCGAGGCGGGCCCGCTCAACCGTTTCCTGGGTGCGGAAACGCTCGATCGTCTTGGTGCCGGTGCGGACGTCCTTCATCTCGATCTGGATGAATGCGCCGCCCTTGCCGGGCTGCACGATCGCCGTCTTCTGGACCACCCAGAGCTTGCCGTTGTGCTCCATCACGTGGCCGGGGCGCATCGTGTTCGCGTTGACCTTCATGGCGTCTTTGCTCTTGCATGAAAACAGGGCCCTGCCGCCAGGGCGGCGGGACCGTAGCAGCTTGATCCGGCCCAAGCAACGCCGCGCGCGGCCCGGGGATCCGGGGCGCCCGTGGATTCGAGGCGGAACGCCGGCGGTCAGACCCAGGTGCCGGCCAATTCCACTTCCTCTCCGCCGAGGCCCCGTTTGAACAGCGTTACGCCGGGGGCGCGGTCGGGGTCGAGGCCACCCAGGTCCAGCCAGCGGTAGCCCTTCGCCCGAAGGTGCAGGACCGCCCGCCACAGCAACAGGTGTGTGGCGCTGGCCTGCCGGCCGTCAAGCCCGGTCCAGCCGATCTGGTAGGTGGCCGACATGCCATGGCACAGGACCAGGATCCCGGCTGCCAAGCGATCGTCGATGTGCGCCGTCAACAGGATCGCCTCGCCCGTCTGCTGCAACCCATTGCGAAGCCGGACCAGCAGCGGGCCGGACGGCCCCCTGTACCCACGCGCCTTCCGGTCCGCGTCGTAGCGATGGATCAGTTCCGGCAGGCTGCGGGCCTGGAGGTCCATGACGACGCTCAGCCGCCCCTCGGCCTCCGCCCGTTCGGCCACGTTCAGCCGGTTCCGCCACTTCTGGCGCAGGTTCTTCCGGAGCTGGGCCTCGTCCTTGCGCAGGTCCAGCCATGCGGTGCGGTAACCCGGCCCATCGGTGCGGCGGAACCGCGCCTGGCGCAGCATCTCGAAGCTGGCCTCCGTGGCCGGCAGTTCCGGCGTGAACACCATCCACCTGGTCAGGCCGGGCGGGAAGTGCTGGCGCACCTGGTGGAGCGTTGCGGCCATCACCTCGGGCGTGCGGGCCTCTTCGACCAGGAGCGGCCCGCGGTGGATGCTGACATGTTCGGCCATGCCCATCACCTTGCGCCGTAATCCCAGCACGACGCCGATGGGGCGGTCGTGCCTTTCCACCACGCCGATGACGGACTTCTGGCGCTCGGTGAGCAGCATCGCCTGCGCATAGGCGAAGGTCTGGGGCAGCGTCGACCGGATGGAGTCCCGGACGATGCCGCTCCATTCCCCGATGGTGAGGTTTCCCCAGGCGATGCGTACAGGTGCGACCATGGTGGGACGTTGCCAAAAGGCGTACGTATCTGGAACTTGTTTCCGCAGCCGCCACTGCATCATATGCGGGACATGATCGAATGGTGGCTTCCCCAAGACCTCGAGCGACGTCGACCGGCCCTTGAAACACGGACCCGTGTCCGTGCCGCGGTCGAGGGATGGTTGGCATCCGAGGGGTTCGTGTCCGTCGAAACGCCCATACTCCAGGTTTCACCTGGGATGGAGCCGCACATCCAGGCGTTCCGCACGGAGTACAAGGGGCCGCGGCCGGGCGAGGGGCGGGAGCTGTGGCTGCACACCAGCCCGGAATTCGCGATGAAGAAGCTGCTGGCCGCCGGTCTGCCGCGAATCGCGCAGTTCGCCCGCGTGTTCCGCAATGGCGAGGCGACGCCGCTGCACCACCCCGAGTTCACCATGCTGGAATGGTACCGGGCGGAGGCGTCCTACCGGCACTTGGTCGAGGATTGCCAAGCGCTGGTCCGGACGGCCGCCCGCGCCGCCGGGTGCGATCGTTTCGCCTTCCGCGGCATGGAGGCCGATCCCTTCGCCGACTGGCGGGTGTTGACGGTGGCCGACGCGTTTGCGGAGTACGCCGGCATCGACCTGCTCGCCACATGCCCGGACCCTGCCGCCCCCGATGTCGCCCTGTTGCGTGCCGCGGCCGAACACGCCGGTGTTCGTGTCGCCGCGGACGACAGTTGGGAGGACGTGTTCTTCCGCGTCATGCTCGACCGGATCGAACCGCATTTGGGGCAGGGGGTGCCGTGCGTTCTGACCGATTACCCGGTCTCGCTGGCGGCGCTTGCCCGGCCGAAGCCCGAGGATCCGCGCCTGGCCGAGCGGTTCGAGCTCTACATCTGCGGGGTGGAGTTGGCGAACGCGTTCGGCGAATTGACCGACCCGGCCGTGCAACGGGCGCGGTTCGAGGCCGACATGGACCTGAAGCAACGCCTGTACGGCATCCGCCACCCCATTGACGAAGGCTTCCTGGCGGCGCTGGCCCGCATGCCGGACGCGGCCGGGATCGCGCTGGGCTTCGACCGCCTCGCGATGCTGTGCGCCGGGGTCGAGGACATCCGCGACGTGCTTTGGGCACCGGTGGACTTGGGCTGAGCGGCTTCCGTCGGCCGGGGTTCCGAGTGGCCGTTTGAAGGGGGCTGGCCTACCCCCGACCATATTCCAGGAGGATGCGCGTTGGGCCTATTGGGGGGCGCATGCGGCGCCTGGACCACCCGTCACGAACGGCGGCTGAATGAGCTATATCACTCCGATTTCACGGCAAGAAGCTGTGGCAAATGCATTTGGGTGGGCGTAGGCTTCTGGTGCGGGCCGATGCCAATCGGGCCCTACATCCTGACGGAACGGCCAGGAGGCGTCGCCGACGGCGACAGCGATCCGGATGAAGGATCCAGCCTTTCAGCCGGAATATGCTGACCAAGCGCAAGAGGTTCGTTCGCTTAAGCTTTCCCCAAAACCGCAACAGGAGATAACCGATGCCGGTGATCGATCGTGTGGAGACGTTGCGCGCCCGTCACGCCATGCTGGAGGCGGAACTCGAGGAAGAGACGCGGCGACCCATGCCGGACACGTCCCACATCGCTCAACTGAAGCGGGAAAAGCTGAAATTGAAGGACGAAATGATGCGCCTGACGAGGGTCTGACCTCGACCGCGTCACGAGACGTCATGGCGCCGCACGGAGGGCGCCTGGGATAAGGACGGCGCGGCCCATCAGGGCCGCGCCGTTTGTTTTCGATCCTGCCGCTCCGGCCGTGTTATTGCGCGGTCCAGGCTCCGTCGATCGTCATGGATGCGCCGGTGATCTGCCGTGCCGCATCGGAGCACAGGAACACCGCCAAGCCGCCGATCTCCTCGGGCCGGACGAACTCCTTGGACGGCATCTTTTCGGACAGCAGCTCGACCGCCGCGTCCTCCTTGGACAGGCCCTTCCGCTCGGCGAGCGCGTCCACCTGCTTTTGAACCAGCGGCGTCAGCACCCAACCGGGGCAGATGGCGTTGCAGGTCACGCCGGTGCCGGCCGTCTCCAGCGCCGTGACCTTCGTCAGGCCGACGACGCCGTGCTTGGCCGCCACATAGGCGGACTTGTTCACGCTGGCCACCAGTCCGTGGACCGAGGCGATGTTGATGACACGGCCCCAGCCCCGCGCGGTCATCAGCGGCAGCGCCTTTCGCGTCAGGAAGAAGACCGAATTCAGGTTGGTCCCGATCACCGCATGCCAGCGGTCGACGGGGAACTCCGGAACCGACGCCGTGTGCTGGATGCCCGCGTTGTTCACCAGGATATCGACGCTGCCGAACGCCTCCACCGCCGCGTCGATCATGGCCGCGCAGGCTTTCTCGTCCGAGACGTCGGCGTCGAAGTGCCGGACGGGCCCCTTGCCCGCGGCTTCCACCGTGCGGATGGCCTCCTGGATTTGGTCGGGCGAACCGAACCCGTTCAGCATCACGGCTGCGCCCTGCTGGGCCAGTGCCTGCGCGATACCCAAGCCGATTCCGCTGGTCGAACCGGTGACCACCGCTGCCTTGCCGCTCAGCATTTGCCGTTTCCTTTCCCTGGAAGCCCGGACCTGCCGGTGTGTTAGCCGGAAACGCCCCGGCCGCCAATCGTCCGGATGCGTCAGCGGACGAGGCTGCGGAGAAGGTTCTGGATCGGATCCCCCGTCGGGGCGGCGGGGGACGGATTGGCAGGGATGGGGGCGGCCGGTGTCGGCGCAGCGGGTGCGGGGGCCGCAGGGGGTGCGGCCCCAGGTGGCGCAGGGGGCGGCGCTGGTTGGGCGGGTTGGATCGTCTGGATCCGGGGTTGCGGGGCGGCCTGGGGTGGAGGCATCGTCGGTGCCTGGACCGCGGGCGCCGCCGGACCCGGCGGGGGCTGACGCTGCCGCAGGCGCTCGGCCAGATCGGTCTGCAGGGTGGCCACGTCGAGGACGCGGCGCGGCTGGCCGACCGGGCCAGCCAGGGCCAAGCCGAATGGCGGCGCATCGCCGGCCGGGTCGATGCTCGCCCCCAGATCGATCGACCAGCGCGGCAGGTCGATGGCGCCCTTCGCCTCCACTCGGAAGCCGGCAGCCGCGATGCGAAGATCCTCGGTGCGGACGATGCCGGTCTCGATGCGGACATTCGCGTCGAACCGGCTGAAGCGGGTGCTGCCGGCGGCGACCGCACGGTCCATCCCCGCCAGCAGCGCACGCGGATCCTCGGCCCGCTCCGCCTCGGCGGCCGCGGCCGTCAGGTCGGCACCCAGCAGGGAGCCCTCGCGCACCCGCACGCGCCCGGTTCCGGACAGGGTACCGACCAGGGCCGCGGGGCTGTTCCCGCGTGCGGTCATGTCCCAATCGGCATCCAACGTCCCGCCGACGAGGGTCAACGCCCCGTCCGCCGTCGCATCCCTTGGGGCGGAACCCGGCGCCGTGTCGGGCAACTTGACCCCGGCCAGGGTCAGCTTGGCCGTCACGTCGGGTTGCGCATCCGGCCCGCCGGCCGCAACCCGTCCGGCGAGACCCACCCGCCCGTCTTGCATGCGCCCGTCCAACTGTTCAAGGACCAGGGTGCCCTCGTCCAGGGTGGCCGCCAGCGCCGTGTCGGTGAGGACGATCCCATTCCACCGGATTCCGGCGGCGGTCAGCGCCAGCTTCCCGTCGAACGCGCGCAAGCCGTCGAAGGGCAGCGGGTCGGACCCGAAGGGGGGGCGGCCGGAGATGGGGACCGGGGCGGCCGGGCGCCGGGGGGCCGTCGTCAGACGGTCCATGTCGATGTCGCTCGCCCGCAGGGTGGCTTCGAACCGGGGCCGCGGTCCGTTCAGGTTGACGGTCGCATCGCCTGCCGCCGTCACCGGTCCGAACTGGCCCTGGATGGCATTGAAGGCCCACCGGCCGGTGGGACCGGCCGTGATCTCCGCGAACGCATCCAGGGGCCCCAACCCGCCTTCGGGTCTCCACTCCGGCGCGAACAGGCGCACCACGTCCCCCGCCTCCGGCGTCCGCGCACGCAGGCGGACGCCGAGTTCCGGCTGCCCGGGCAGCCCCCGCAGGGTTCCGCCGGCCTCCACCGAGCCACCCATGGCTTCGACCGACAGATCGATGCGCATCTCCTCGGCCGACCCGCTGATCCGCCCGCCGGCGTCGAATGCCCCAAGACGCGCCAGGGCGGCGGGCGGATCCGGCAGCCCGAACGCCCGCCCGAGTGCCGTCGCCCCCTCGCTCCTCAGGGCGAATGCCAAATTCAGACCTTCCAGGCGGTCGAGGTTCGCGATCCTACCCTGGACCGATCCGGACAGCCCGGCCCACCTTCCGATGCGCAACTCCGTCAGCGATGCCTCGCCCCGGTTCAGCATTCCATCCAGGACGAGGTCGCGGAAGACCTGGCCGCGGTACACCAGCTCAGCGGCGGCAACCTCGACATTGGCGTCGAACGCGGCCAGCACGGTCCGGATGTCCGAAAGGCCGGTGTCCGGGGGCAGATAGGCGTCCAGGTTGAACTGGTCCGCATCCAGCCGCAGCCCGATGCCGGTCCGGTCCCCCCGGGTCACCGCCATGCCGCCCCGCAGCCTTGTGGTGTCCACCGTCAGATCCGCATCCCTGACCTGGAAATCGTCCGGCGTCCCCTCGACCTGGGCCGACACCGACAGGCGGTTCAAGCGGTCCGTGGGCACGCCCGTCGGTTCGATGCCAAGCCATTGCAGCAGCGCACGCAGATTGTCGGCGCTGCCGTCGATGCGGCCCCGCACGCGAGGGGTCCCGCCATCGGCAGTGACGACACCCGTCGCAGACACGGTGGCCGCCCCCGGCAGTTGGGCGGACAGCCGGTTGACCGCCAGCGTCCCGTCCCCGCCCAGGCTGGCGGACAGGCGCATCTGGCGCACGAGTTGACCGCCCACCGGGACGGCCTCCGCCGTGAGTTCCACCGATCCGGTGGCATGGGGCAGGGCGAAACCACCATCGCGCCCGGTGACGGCGCCGCCGGTTGCCGCGTCCGCCAATCCGGCCAGGGCCGCCGCGTCGATTCGGTTCAGCGACAGGACCGCGTCGACCTTTGGGCGGCCGTCCGGGCCGCGCGGCACGATCGTCGCCGACCCGCTGCCCCGACCTTCACCCAGTTGCAATTCCATATCGGACAGGCGCAGCGCGTCGGTGCCGCCGGTGACGGTTGCGCGGGCGGAATAGGGCTGGGCCATTGTGCCGACCCGCTCGGCGTCGGCGATGCCGAGGGCTGCCAGCAACCCGTCGAGTTGGGGGCCTTCGATGCGCAGATCGCCTTGCAGCCGCACGCCCCCCGCGGCCGCGGCCAGGCCGGCGAACCGGACGGTGCCGGCACCGCCCGCGACCAGGACCGAGGCCCGTGCCGGCAGTGCGCCCGCCTCGGTGGCTCGTCCGGTCGAGAGTTCCACCCGCACCGGCACCTCCCGGTAGGTGGCGGTCGCCAGCATCCGGAACGGGCCGGCCAGGCTGCCGGCGGACACCTCGCCCGCCAGATCGCCGATCCGGTCCACCTCGTGGCCTTGCGCGTCCAGCCACACGACGGTGCCGCCACGAACCAGGACGTTTTCCAGCCGCACATCGTCGGCGGACCAGCCGTCCCCGGTGCCGGTGCGTGGCGCCTGCGGGGCCGCCGCAAGCGACCCGGTTGCGGGCGGACCCGGTGGGGAGGGCAGGACCAGCACCGGGTCCACCAGTTCCACCGTCTCGACCCGGACCCGTTGGCTCAAAAGCGGAAGCAGCGCCACCGCGGCCTGCGCCCGTGCGACGCGCAGCAGGTCCGGGCCACCGCCGGGGCCGGGACCGATGCGCAGGCCGTCCACCTCGGCCGATGGCGTGGGCAGCAGGCGCAGGCGCAGATCCCCGTCGATCGACACCGGCCGCCCGGTCGCCGCAGCCACCCGCGCGGCGATGTCGTCCTTGTACCGCGACCAGTCGATGAACAGCGGGGCCACCGCGGCCGTCCCGAGGAACAGGACGAACAGAACAAGGAGCGCGACGAAAAACCTTCTCAAACCCTGCACCCCCGAAACCCGCGTGGACGCAAACCTGCCATGGGGCCGCCTTGCCGTCGCCAACCTTTCCGCTACGCTATCCGCCGAAGCGGCCGGCGCATGCTGGGACGGCATTGCGGCGGCAAAGGGGCGCGCGGAAGGGGGCCGGCATGGGCGACGTCATCAACCTTAATCAGATGCGGAAGGTGCGCGCACGCAAGCAGAAGGAGACGCAGGCCGCCGCCAACCGGGTCAGGTTTGGCCGGACACGCGCGGAAAAGGAAAGGACCGAGGCGGAGGCCGAATTGCAGCGCAGCCGCCACGACGGCGCCAGGATCGAGGACAAGCCCGAGGAGTGAGGCAGCCGGTCCCGACGGTACGGGGAACCCCGGCAGCGCCGGGGTTCCCTCCGCCCGGCGCGGTCAGCTCGCCCGGATCCTGCCCAGGAAATCGTTGACCGACAGCCGCAGCGTCTCGGTCTGGTTGGCGACGTCCTCGGCCGCCCGCAGGACCTCCGCGGCGCTGGCGCCCGTCTGACCGGCGGCCGCCGTGACCTCCACGATGTTGCTCGAGACTTCCTGCGTGCCGTGGGCCGCCTGCTGGACGTTGCGGGTGATCTCCTGGGTGGCGGCGCCCTGTTCCTCCATGGCGGCCGCGACGGCGGTGATCGTTCCCTCGATGCGGAGAATGGTGTCCGAGATCGCGCGGATCTCCGCCGCGGTGTCGTGGGTCTGCGATTGCATCTCGCCGATCTGGGCGGCGATCTCCTCGGTTGCCCTGGCGGTCTGGGCGGCGAGGTTCTTGACCTCGGATGCCACCACCGCGAAGCCCTTGCCGGCCTCGCCGGCGCGTGCGGCCTCGATCGTCGCGTTGAGCGCCAGAAGATTGGTCTGGCGGGCAATGCCGTTGATCAGTTCCACCACTTCCCCGATCCGGCGTGCGGCCTCGGTCAGGCTTTCCACCCGCTGATTGGTGCGGTTGGCCTCCGACGCCGCGGTCTGGGCGATGCGCGCGCTGTCCGAGATGCGGCGGTTGATCTCCTGGATGGATGCCGTCAGCTCCTCCGCCGCCGCCGCGACGGTCTGGACGTTTCCGGTCGCCTGCTCGGACGCGGACGCCACCTGGAGCGAACGTGCGCTGGTGCTTTCCGCGACCGATGCCATCACCCCGGCATCCCGCCGCATCGCCGCGGCGGCCTCGCCGACGTTTTGGATCACCGCGGACACGGTGGTCTCCAGGCCGCCGGCCAGTTCGTCCAGCGCCGCCTTGCGCTCCAGCCGGGCGCGTTCGCGTGCCTCGGCCTGTTCGGCTTCCAGCCGTGCAACCGCCGCCGCGTTCTCCTTGAAGACCAGGACCGTCGCCGCCATCGCGCCGATCTCGTCACGGCGGCCGACGCCGGGCACCTCGACGGTCAAGTCACCCTCGGCCAACCGGCGCATGGCACGGGTCAGCGCCGTCACCGGGCGTGCGATGCCGCGCCCGATCACCAGCGAGACCGCGATGCCCGCGGCAAGCGCAGCAACGGCGCCGCCGCCCAGTGTCCAGATGCTCTGGGCCTCCACCGCCTCCATGCGGGCCATCTGACCGGCGGACAGGCCATCCACGACCCCGTTCACGGTTCCGGCGGCGGTGCCCATGGCCGCGGCGGCGGCCGCGCGTTCGGCGTTCAGGCGGACCAGATCGGAAAATGCGGCCTGTATCGTGCCGATGGCGGCGGGAACCTGATCCAGCCGGGCCCGGTCCAGGTCGTCGGTCGCCGCCGCGACCGCCTTTTCGGCCGCCGCGAGCGTCGCCGCGGTGGCGCGCTCCACCTCCTGCGCGGCGTAGGTGTTCGGGGTCATCTGGTAGTCGCGTTCGAGAACCCGGATCTCCATGGCCGAACGGGTCAGGACCGCCGCCGCGTCGCGCAGCGCCGTCGCACGGTTCAGGATGTCCTGCTGGGCCTCGGCCGCGGCCTGTGCGGCCGAGGCCCGGGCGTTCAGCTCGTCGACGATGGCATGTGCCCCGTCCATCAGACCGGCGAGTTCCATGGCCCGCGTCTGCGCCAACAGCAGCATCTCGCCATCCGCCGCGTGGCGGTCGCCTTCGGCCTTGAACAACCGTTTCAGCGCGCCGCTGTACTGGGCGACCGCCCGGCGGACCTGGGAGGCGATGGCCCGCTCCATGACCGTCGTGACCTGCGCGTCGAGGTCGGGCACCAGCTCGCCGGCCGTCTTGATCGCGTTCAGCGCGATTTCGCTGTGGGTGTCCTGTCCGCCGAGGCGGAAGGATTTTTCCGCGGAGTCGGCCTGCATCACGGCCTGGGCGATCCGTCGGACCAGGTCGATCCGGCTGACCTCCGCTTCGACCCGGGATGCCTGCCGGCTTGCATCGCGCAGGGCTTCGTTCATCGATGCCCGCGCGCGGGTTTCGATCTTCTCCAGCGCTTGTGCGACGTCCAATGCCGCACTGTTCAACTCCTCGGCGCTGCCCCGGGAAACGGCGCCCGCCTCGATCCGCCGGGCGTTGGCCGCGACCATGGTCTCGAAACCATCCGCGAACGTCGCGATCGCGTCGGCGAACATCTGGACGGCCGGGCCCTGGGGGCTATCCGCCGTCAGGCCGGCAAGCGTCCGGGCATCCCCGGCCACCGCCTGCAAGGCTTCCTGCGCCGCCTTGGCCATGCCCGGATCGCGGCTTCGCATGAAGGCCGCTTCCGGTTCGCGTGCCAGCAGCAGGCGGGATGTCATGCGCTCGGCCACGCTGGTGACCTGTTCGACCGCGCGGCGTTCCTGGTTCGCTTTCCCCACCGTGGCGGATGCTTCGGCATACCGCTGTTCCTGGCGGGCCGAGATGGCCGCGGCGAGTTCGACCAGGCGCTGGACCCGGTTGTTCAGGGTGTCCGAAAGATCGCGGGACTGCCCGTGGATTTCGACACTCCTGCCGAACGCCTCGTCGTACGCGGCGGCGGCCGACCGGACCGTGGCAAGCAGGGCCGCGAGTTCCGAGTCGTTGGCGGCTGCATCGGCCAGCGCCTCCGCGGCCGCGCGGAGGTCGGCAATGGTGGTGCGGACCCGGTCGGCGGCGTCTTCCGCCCCGGTGCGTCCGAACTCCGCCTCCGACATGCGCGCATGGGACAGCAGGTCGGCGATCCGTCCGGCCTGGGCGTTGACGCGCACACCCCCGGCGAAGGTGGACAACCCGAGCCAGCCGGCCGCCGCGACCATCAGGGTCAGCAGAAGCCCGACCGCGTAGCCAAGCCCGATGCGTTTCGCGATACCCATGCTTCCCCTCATCGTCCCGATGCAGACCCACCGTCGGATGCGCCCCTTTTGGGCAGGTCCGCACATTAGGGTAAAAGTATCATTAACATGGAATACACCTTTTAAGGGTAGGTCTTTGCGCCCGTTTGGCCAAGCCGGACGGCCCGGGTCGTGGATCCGCCTCTTCCGAAGGTGTTATGATCGACGTCCGGTTTGATCCGCGCCCTCGATACGGAGCGGGCCCTTGCCCCAGTCGCTGATCCTCCTGAGCACCCTGCGCGAGGGGCCGATCGTTGCCGATTTCCTGGGCCGTCTGGCACCGGGAAAGCCGGTGCGCCTCGCCACCACGCGATCGGAACTGGATGCCGCTGTTGCCGCCACGGGTGGCCGGGCCCGGCTGGTCACCTTTTGCAGTACGGTGATCGTGCCCCGCACCGTGTTGGAGGTGGTGGATGGCCCGTCGTACAACGTGCACCCTGGGCCGCCCACGTATCCGGGCACCTTTCCCGATGTCTGGGCCCTGTACGAGGGGGCCGCCCGTTTCGGCGCCACACTGCACGTCATGGCCGAGCGGGTGGACGAGGGGCCGGTCGTCGATGTCGAATGGTTCGACATTCCGTCCGGTGCGGACCGGCCGTGGCTTGCGCTGGAAGCGTTGAAGGCCGCCGTGCAACTGATGCTGCGCTGGGGCGAGGCCCTGGCGCTCGACCCCGCCCCCCTCCCGCCGCACCCCGAACTGCGGTGGTCCGGCCGCAAGTGGCGGATGGCCGATTTCGATGCGCTGTGCCAAGTCCCGCCCGACGTGTCCGAGGCCGAACTGCGTCGGCGCGAGCGTGCGGTGCTGGGCGGTGCCAGGGGGGAACTCCGCCTGACGCTGCATGGCCGGACGTTCCGTGCCGAGGCCGAGGACTCCGCTTCCGACCTGTGGCCCTGGAGCTGACAGGCGCGCAGGGCCTTTTCCCGCGGGAGTGCGGGGACGCCCCGACGCGGCATTTGCGCAGCCGGCCTCCCGTCCGCCAATATCGCCGTACAGCGAGAAACGCGGGCCGGCTGCAACGGCCCGCCGCAAGGGTGAGGGGGGCGGAAGTCATGGCAAACGGTGGCTACCAGGGGGTCTACGATTATTGGCGCCGCGACCCGGAAGCGTTCTGGGCCGAAGCGGCCGAAGCCATCGGGTGGGAGCGGCGCTGGGATACGGTACTGGACCGGTCACGTCCGCCATTCTACCGCTGGTTCAAGGGCGGCCGGCTGAACACCTGCTGGAATGCGCTGGACCGCCATGTGGACGGGGGCCGCGCCGATCAGCCGGCGCTCATCTACGACAGCCCGGTCACCGGAACGGTCGCCACCTGGACTTACCGCGAACTGCGTGACGCCGTCGCCAGGGTGGCCGGCATGCTCGTCCGCCTGGGCGTGCGCAAGGGCGACCGGGTCGTGATCTACATGCCGATGATCCCCGAGGCGGCAATGGCGATGCTGGCCTGCGCCCGCATCGGGGCCGTGCATTCGGTGGTGTTCGGCGGCTTTGCGCCGGCGGAGCTGGCGACCCGGATCGACGATGCCAAGCCGGTGGTGGTCCTGTCCGCCTCATGCGGGATCGAGGTGAACCGGATCGTCGGCTACAAGCCCATGCTCGATCAGGCCATTGAAACGGCGCAACACAAGCCGAGCGCCGTCGTGGTCCTCCAGCGCCCGCAGGCCAGGGCCGAACTGAAACCCGGCCGGGACCACGACTGGAACGAGCTGGTTGCGGCCGCCGCCCCGGTCGACCCGGTCCCGGTGGAGGCCACGGACCCGCTCTACATCCTCTACACGTCGGGCACCACCGGACGGCCCAAGGGGGTGGTTCGCGACAACGGCGGCTACGCGGTGGCGCTCGCCTGGACCATGCCCAACCACTATGGCATCCGGCCCGGCGATGTGTGGTGGACGGCATCGGACGTCGGCTGGGTGGTGGGCCACTCCTACATCGTCTACGCGCCGCTGCTGCACGGCGCGACCACCATCCTGTACGAAGGCAAGCCCGTCGGCACCCCGGATGCCGGCGCCTTCTGGCGGGTGGTTTCCCAGCATCGTGCCGTGGCGCTGTTCACCGCCCCCACCGCCTTTCGCGCCATCAAGCGCGAGGATCCGAATGCCAGGCTCCTGGACCGCTACGACCTGGGGACGCTGCGCACCTTGTTCCTGGCGGGCGAACGGGCCGATCCCGACACCGTGGAATGGGCCCAGCGGCACCTGAAGGTCCCGGTGGTGGACCACTGGTGGCAGACCGAGACCGGCTGGCCGATCTGCGGCAATCCCGTCGGGATCGAACGCTTCCCCATCAAGCCGGGATCCTGCACCAAACCCATGCCGGGGTGGGACCTGCGGGCACTGGATGCGCAGGGCAACGACGTTCGGCCGGGCGACATCGGTGCGTTGGCCGCCAAGCTGCCGCTGCCCCCGGGCGCCCTGACGACGCTGTGGCAGGACGAGGAACGCTTCGTCAAATCCTACCTGTCCGATTACCCGGACCACTACACCACGTCCGACGCCGGCTTCATCGACGCCGACGGCTACGTCCATGTGATGGCGCGTACGGACGACATCATCAACGTGGCCGGCCACCGCTTGTCGACCGGCGGCATGGAAGAGGTGTTGGCCGCGCACCCGGATGTGGCGGAATGCGCGGTGATCGGCGTGCATGACCCGTTGAAGGGCCAGTCGCCGGTGGGTCTGCTGGTGCTGAAGGCCGGCGTTTCCAAGCCGCACGCCCAGATCGCCGCCGAGGCCGTGGCGCTGGTCCGCGAACGGATCGGGCCGGTGGCGGCGTTCAAGACCGCCGTCGTGGTGGACCGGCTGCCCAAGACCCGGTCGGGCAAGATCCTGCGCGGGACCATGGTCAAGATCGCCGACGGCGCGGCGTACAAGGTTCCGCCCACCATCGACGATCCCGCGATCCTGGACGAGATTGCGGTTGCACTCCGGGAAGCCGGCTACGCGAAGGGGGGCTGAGCCCCCCTTCGCCCACTCCCTTCGTCCACCGGGGCACCCGCCGGGCTCAGCCCTTCAGGCCCAGCCGTTTGACCAGCTCGCGCTCCTTCTCGAACTGCTCCCTCGCGAAGGCGGTGTACGCGGTGCTGTCCATGTACAGGACCGGCATGTCCTGGCGTTCCAGGACGGCCAGATGGGCGGGGTCCATCAAGGCCGTCTTGAACGCGTCGTGCAGCGCAGCCACCACCGCCGGGTCCATCCCCTTGGGACCCGCGATGCCGTAGGGCGAGGTGGAGGAGACGCCATACCCCAGCTCCAGGAGCGTCGGCACGTCCGGCCAGCGTTTGCGCCGCTCCGGCGTCCAGACGTTCAGGAGCCGGAGCCGGCCGTCGTCCACCAGTGGGGCGATGCCGGTGCTGGCGGCGATGAAGTCCACATGGCCGCCCAGCAGCGCCTGGGCCTGCTCCGCATCGCCGCGGTAGGGCACGTGGATCAGTTCGACCCCCTCCTTCCGGGCCAATTCCTCCATGGTCACGTGGAGCGAGGTGTTGGCGCCCGGCGTGGCGTAGCTGACCTGGCCGGGGCGGCGGCGGATGTCCGCCAACAGGTCCGCCCAGGTCCTGTGGGGCGAGTTCCCCCTGACCGCGACGCCGAAGGTGTAGCCGGTCAAATGGATGATGTAGGTGAAGTCCTGCATCGCGTCGTAGGGCACGGATTGCAGGTGCTGGTAGCGGAACACCGTGATCGGCATCAGCGTCAGCTGGTGGCCGTCCGGCCGCTGGTTTTTCACGTGGATGGCGCCCAGCGTGCCACCCGCGCCCGCCTTGTTCTCGATGGTCACCGGCTGCCCCAGCGCCTTGCCGGCGGCTTCCGCGAACACCCGCATGTGCGTATCGGTGGCCCCCCCGGGTGCGAAGGTGACCACCAGATTGACCGGGCGTTGCGGCCGCCATGCCGCGCCGGCCCGGGGAAGCGAGACTGTGGCTGCGGCGCCCGCGGCGCCGGCCAGGATGGCGCGTCGGCCGATCGGCCGCTGGATCGCTGGCATGGGTCCCTCCCTGGACGGTTCTTCCGGTTCGGGGGCTTGGTTCGGGAAACCGGATCCAACGGCCGTCGCGGTCCCCCCTTCGCGCGGGCCTTGGCTGGAAGGGTCCTCCGGTCCCGGGGCGGCATCAAGTGCGCGTGCGTTGAACCGCGCACGCCGGCGCCGTAGCCTGCGCCCGCAACAAGGGCCCGCAACAAGGGGAATGGGGGAACATGCGCCTCAAGGACAAGGTCGCCATCGTCACCGGTGCCGCCCAGGGCATCGGACTGGCTTGCGTCGAGGAATTCGCGCGGGAAGGGGCCAAGGTCGTGCTGGCCGACCTGGATGCGGCCAAAGCGGCCGCGGGGGCGGCCGACGTGGCGGCGCGGACCGGCGGCACCGTACGTGCGGTCGCGGTCGATGTCGGCGACAAGGCCCAGGCGGAACGGCTGGCGGCCGAGGCGGTGGAGGCGTTCGGCCGCATCGACGTGCTGGTCAACAACGCGGGCATCATCCATACCGCGGATTTCCTGGACCTGGACGAGGTCGACTTCGACCGGGTGCTGCGCGTGAACCTCAAGGGGGCGTTCCTGGTGGGCCAGGCCGTCGCACGGCGCATGGCCGCGCAGGGGGAGGGCGGCGCCATCATCAACATGTCGTCGGTGAACGGGGTGTTGGCGATCCCCAACCAGGTGCCCTACGTGGTTTCCAAGGGCGGGCTGAACCAGTTGACCAAGGTCATGGCCCTCGGCTTGGCGCCCCACGGCATCCGGGTGAACGGGATTGGTCCGGGATCCATCGCCACGGACATGCTCAAGGTGGTGATGAACGACGAGGCGGCACGCACCCGCATCCTGTCCCGCACGCCCATGGGCCGGCTGGGCGAACCCGCGGAGATCGCCCGCATCGCCGTGTTCCTGGCGTCCGAGGACGCCTCGTACATGACGGGGCAGACGGTCTACGCCGATGGCGGGCGGCTTCCGTTGAACTACACGGTACCGGTTCGTTGACCCGTGTGCGCCGGTGCCGGCCATGGCCGGCACCGGCGTTCCCGCCGGCCGTTTTCCGGCCGGACCGTACGGGTGGAATAAAGTGTTCGGCGGGCCGTTAGCGGGGGTGATCGCAGCCCGATCGAAATGGGAAAACCCGTGACAGCCCTCGCAAAGCTTGTTCAATTCCCCACCTCTGCTGAGGTGACGAGGCATCCGGCGGCGGCTTGGCCGCAGCCGGGGGAAGGAAACGGCTTGGTCGACGATGTGAAGGCGGAGATCGGGGCGCACATCGCCTCCATGCGCCGCTACGCCCGGGCGCTGCTCCGGGACCGCAACGACGCGGAGGATCTGGTGCAGGAGGCCGCGACCCGCGCCCTGTCCAGGGTCCACCAGTTCAAACCCGGCACCAACCTGCGCGCCTGGCTGTTCACCATCCTGCACAATACCCATGTGAATGGCATCCGGTCGAAGGTCGTCCGGCCCGCCGAGGTGCCGGTGGAGGATGTGGAGGGCCGGCTTGCGACGACCGGCCGCCAGGAAGGGCGGATCGAACTGCGCGACATGGCGCGCGCCGTGGACTCCCTGCCGCTGGAGCAGCGCCAAGTCCTGTTGATGGTGGCCCTTGAGGGGATGAAGTACGACGAGGTCGCGGACGCGCTGAACATCCCGATCGGGACCGTGATGTCACGGCTCAGTCGGGCGCGCGAGGCGATACGGGCAAAGCTCGCAGGGGAGGAAGCCGGCACCGGGCCGACGCTGCGGAGGATCAAGTGATGGATTCGCACACGGTCACCGAAAACGATCTTCACGCCTACGCCGACGGTTTCCTGGATCCCGCCCGGCGGATCGAGGTCGAGGCCTACCTTGCCGAGGACGAGGAGGCCGCCGCCAAGGTGTCCGCTTGGCGGGCGCAGGCGGACGTGCTGCGCACCCTGTTCGACCCCGTGCTGAAGGAGCCGCCGACCGACGCCATGACGGCGCTGCGGGACGGGTTGGCCAGCCGCATGTCGGCCAACGAGAACCGGCCGGCTTGGCGGCAGAGCCCCTTCCTCATGCGTACGGCCGCCGCTGTGGCGCTGGTGGTGGCGGGCACGGCGGGCGGCTGGTTTGGCGCCAACATGGTGGACGCGCGGCGCGATCGGGCGGCGCCGCAGGCGCAGGTGGCGCAGGCTCCGCAGACCCAGCCCCTGCAGAATTTCGCCGCGGCGGCCGTGCGTGCGCACAATTTCTATACCGTCGATTCGCCCTACATGGTCGAGATCGATGGGCGGGACCGCGATGCCTTGAACGGCTGGGTGTCCGAGCGGCTCGGCAAGCCCGTGGTCGGGCCCGACCTGTCGGACAGCGGTTTCAACCTGGTGGGCGGGCGGGCGTTGCCCTCGGCCACCGGTCCCAGCGCCCAGTACATGTACCAGGACGGGCACGGCAACCGGCTGACCCTGTTCGTGGGCGCCGCGCGTCCCGGCCAGGAGGGGGTGGTCAGCGTGTACGAGCAGGGGGACGTCACCGGCGTCTACTGGCTCGACGGTCCGACCGCCTACGCCTTGATCGGCCGTCTCGGGCGCGACCAGCTGATGGAGATCACCCAGGCGGCGCAACGCACAATTCGCCAAACCCAGGGCGAACCTGCGCCGGGCGGGGAGGAACCGCCCGCGAAGCCGACCAACATGTGAGAGCCGCGCCCGTCGGTGTCCGGAAGGGTGGGGCGCCATCCCAAAGAGAGCTGCCGTGCGGGAAGCGCGGGTCAGGAATGCGCTTGACGCATTCCCGGGGCCTCGCTACCGTCGACTTGTCCGCGGGTTGGACGGGATGGCTTCGCAAGGAAAGAGAGGGCCGCGATCAAGCGGCCCCTCGCGTTTCTGGGCCATGGAATCGGGCCTCGTTTCCCGTTTCGCTCTCTTCCAGGCAAGCCGGCCCCCAGGCAAGCTGATCCCCGGCAAGACGGATCAATGGGGAGGGCGGCCTTGTCCGGCGGGTTGAAGTTCGACACCCTCAGCCTCCATGCCGGCCAGCGGCCGGACCCGGTGACCGGCGCGCGCGCCGTCCCGATCTACCAATCCACATCCTTCGTTTTCCAGGATGCCGACCATGCGGCGGCACTGTTCAACCTGGAAAGCGCCGGCCACATCTACAGCCGCATTTCCAATCCCACGGTGTCCGTGCTGGAGGAGCGCATCGCCGCGCTCGAAGGCGGCGTGGGCGCGGTGGCGACGGCCAGCGGCCAAGCCGCCCTGCACCTGGCCATTGCCACGCTGATGGGGGCGGGCGGGCACATCGTGGCCAGTCGCGCCGTCTATGGCGGCAGCGTCAACCTGCTGGGCCTGACCCTGCCGCGGTTCGGCATCGCCACCACTTGGGTCGATCCCCGCGATCCGGATGCTTTTGCACGTGCGATCCGGCCGGAAACACGGCTGGTCTTCGCCGAGGTGGTGGGCAATCCCGGGCTGGAGGTGCTGGACGTGCCGGCGGTGGCTGCGGTCGCCCATGATGCGGGCCTGCCGCTTCTGATCGACGCCACCTTCTGCACCCCTTACCTGTGCCGGCCGCTGGATCTTGGCGCCGATCTGGTCCTGCATTCGGCCACCAAATGGCTGGGCGGCCACGGGGTGGCGATCGGCGGCGTCCTTGTCGATGGCGGCCGGTTCGACTGGAAGGCTTCGGGCAAGTTCCCGACCCTTACGGAACCTTATGCCGGTTACCACGGCATCGACTTCGCCGCCGAGTTCGGGTCCGCGGCCTTCATCATGCGGGCCCGGGTCGAGGGCTTGCGCGATTTCGGCGCCAGTATGAGCCCCACCACCGCCTTCCACCTGCTGCAGGGGATCGAAACGCTGCCCCTGCGCATGCGCGCCCATGTGGGCAATGCGCGCAAGGTGGCCGAAATGCTCGCCGGCAACGATGCCGTGGTCTGGGTGCGCCATCCGGACCTGCCCAGCCATCCGGATCATGAGCTGGCCCGGCGCATCCTGCCCCACGGTGCCGGGTCCATCGTCACCTTCGGCATCAAGGGCGGGCGGGCTGCCGGCAAGCGCTTCATCGAGGCTCTCCGGCTGTTCTCGCACCTCGCCAATGTCGGCGACGCCAAGTCGCTGGTGATCCACCCGGCCTCCACCACCCATGCCCAGCTCGACGCCGAGCAACTGGCTGCGGCGGGCATCGGCGAGGACATGATCCGCCTGTCGGTGGGCATCGAGGATGCCGGCGACCTGCTGGCCGATCTCGCCCAGGCGCTCAAGGCGTCGCAGAAGGGTTGAGGAGAGGGCGGGGCGCCAATGCGGCTGCGGGTTGACGGACGAATGGTCGAGGCGAACACCGGCGGCAGGGACTTCGACCCCGTGCGTCCGGCGGTGGTCATGATCCACGGTGCCGGAATGGACCGCACCGTCTGGTCGCTCCAGGCGCGGCATCTGGCCCACCACGGGTACGGTGTGCTGGCGGCGGACCTGCCCGGCCATGGCCTGTCGGAAGGGCCCGCACTCACCTCGATCGCCGACATGGCCGATTGGGTGGCCGCACTGGTCCGTGCGGCGGGCCTGGAAACCGCCGCCCTGGCGGGTCACTCGATGGGGGCGGCCACGGCGTTGGAATGCGCGGCCCGGCACCCGGATGTCGTCCGGGCCATCGCCCTGGTCGGCGTCGGCGAGGCCATGTCCGTCAACCCGACGCTCCTGGCGGCGGCGCGGGACGATGTTCCGGCCGCCGCGGACATGATCGTGACCTTCAGCCTGGGGCCGGTCGCGCGGCTTGCCGGTGCGGTGCCCGGCCTGTGGACCCGCGGGGCGACCGAGCGACTGTTGAACAATGCCCCGGCGGGGGTGCTGCACACCGATTTCGCCGCCTGTGCAAATTGGGCCACCGGACCGGAGAGTGCCGCCAAAATCCGTTGCCCGGCGGTGCTGGTCCTCGGCGAGTTCGACCGCATGACCACGCCCAAGTCGGGCCGGGCCCTGGCCGCCCGGATCCCGGGAGCACGCGTCGAGGTGCTGGCCGGCGTCGGCCACCTGCACATGCAGGAGGCGCCCGACGCCTTGAACGCCGTCCTGCGCCGGCATCTGTGACGTCCGGGAGGCTTCGAGACATGGACGAGACGCCCCGGACCCGCGCGCGCTATCCGCACTTCCTGGCCATCCCAACCCGCTGGATGGACAACGACGTCTACGGCCACGTGAACAACGTGGTCTACTATTCGTACTTCGACACCGTCATCAACGAGTACCTGATCCGGGTCGGCGGGTTGGACATCCACGCCGGACCCGTCATCGGGATCACACCCGAAACCCGTTGCAGCTTCCGGAAGTCCATCGCCTTTCCCCAGGTGGTGGATGCGGGCCTGCGCGCCGACAGGCTCGGCAACAGTTCGGTCCACTACGAGGTCGGCCTGTTCCTCCAGGGCGACGAGGAGATCGCCGCCCACGGCCATTTCGTCCACGTGTTCGTGGAGCGGGCGACCATGCGGCCGGTTCCAATCCCGCCCGGCATTCGCGCCGCACTCGAACGCATCACGGTTGCGGCGGAGTAGGCCCGGCATCCGTCGGCCGCACATGCAAAACGCCCCGCCACAGGGTGCGGCGGGGCGCCATTTCAGCGGATTGGCCGACAAGGGCGCGGCCCGGGTTGCCCGGACCGGCGCCCTTCGGGTTTTGTCAGGCCGCCTTCCCGACCTTCTGCTCAAGGGCCTGCGCGGTGGGCGCGGCCGTCTCGATGCGGATCGTGCGCGGCTTGGCCGCCTCGGGGATTTCCCGCTTCAGGTCGATGTTGAGCAGGCCGTTCACCAGGTTGGCGCCAACCACCTTGATGTGGTCGGCGAGCTGGAAGCGGCGCTCGAACTGACGGCCGGCGATGCCCCGGTACAGGAACTGCCGATGCTCGGCCTCCTTGGCCTGCTTGCCGACGACCACCAGCGTGTTCTCACGCTGGACGATCTCAAGCTCATCCTCGGAGAAGCCCGCCACCGCCATGGTGATGCGATAGTCGTCCTCGGACAGCTTCTCGATGTTGTAGGGCGGGTAGCCGTTGGCCGCCTCCTCGCCGTTCAGGGCGGCTTCCAGGATCCGGGTCATCCGGTCGAAGCCGACGGTGGAACGGAACAGGGGCGAAAGATCAAAGGTGCGCATGTTCATCCTCCCGATGGAGCGATTGTGCCCGGAGAGCCACCGCCATGGTCGACTCTCCTCCGCGGTTTGCCGGCGACCCGCTTGGGCGCCGCCGGACGCCCCTCGATTTGGTCATGTCCGTCCGGGTTTCAAGGACCCACCAATGGTGCGTTTTGGGGGTCTTCGACTGTTGGTACCGTCGGCTTCCGGCAGGGGACGGAGAGGGACCTTCATGGCGACGGAAGCCCGCTTCTTCGATCGGACCTACGCGGAGGCCATGAGCCTCCTGGTCGAGGCGCGGAACTACGCGGCCTATCGTGAGCCGGCGGAGCGCCGCGGACTGCCGGCCGAAACGCGCCTTGCGTGTTGCCTGGAAAGCATGCGCGTGACCAGCCGCCTGACCCAGGTGATGGCATGGCTGCTGGCCCAGAAGGCTGCCCATGCCGGTGAAATCCCGGCCGAGGAGGCCGTGTCCGACCGCTTCGCCCTGTCGGGCCAGGGGGTGTGCCTGGACGAGGGCGGGGAGTGCAACGAGGCGTTGCCCGGCGGCCTGCGTTCGCTGCTCGGCCGCAGCCACCAGCTCTACAAGCGGATCAGCCGGCTCGAGGAAATGGCGCGGGCGCGGATGAATTAGGGAATCGAAGGTTCGGCCGTTCCGGCGACGCAAGGTCCGGCAACGAAAAGGGCGGCCAAGCGGCCGCCCTTCGCGTTTGTCCTGCTTCGGCTGGACCCAACGCCCGATTCGGGCGCAGGGATCTTACTTGATGCCGAGGCCGGCGAACTTCTTGTTGAATTTGGCAATCTGGCCGCCGGTGTCGACCAGCTTCTGGACGCCCGTCCACGCCGGATGCGACTTCGGGTCGATGTCCAGGCGCAGGGTGTCACCCGCCTTGCCGTAGGTGCTGCGCGTCGTGAAGGACGTCCCGTCCGTCATGACGACGTTAATCTCGTGGTAGTCGGGATGGATGTCCTGCTTCATGGCACACTCTTCCTGAAGGCGCGCGGCTGCCCCTTGAAACGAAGCGCGGCTTATATCGGAACCGGTGGGGCGAACGCAAGTCCCGCGGCGGCAATGTCGACCACCAATCGACCGGGGGTCGACCGCCGCTCGACCGCCCATCCACCCGGCGTGCCCCGAACCCCCGTACTTGGCGCCGCCCGGTCGTGGTGCTATGTGCACCCGGCAAGGTCCGGTGGAAGCGGCCCAACCTTCGGCGCCAAGGAGCGGAACGGATGCGCGACGTGCTGGAAAAGCTTGAGGCGAAACGCGCGGCAGCGCGGCTTGGGGGCGGCGAACGCCGCATCGAAGCGCAGCACGGCAAGGGCAAGCTGACCGCGCGCGAGCGCATTGAGTTGCTGCTCGACGAAGGGTCCTTCGAGGAATGGGACATGTTCGTCGAGCACCGCTGCGCCGATTTCGGCATGGCGGAACAGAAGATCCCGGGCGACGGCGTGGTCACCGGCCACGGCACCATCAACGGCCGGCTCGTCTTCGTCTTCAGCCAGGATTTCACGGTCTTCGGCGGCTCCCTCTCGGAGGCCCATGCCGAGAAGATCTGCAAGATCATGGACCAGGCGATGAAGGTCGGGGCCCCGGTCATCGGGCTGAACGACAGCGGCGGTGCGCGCATCCAGGAGGGCGTGGCCAGCCTGGGCGGCTATGCCGAGGTGTTCCAGCGCAACGTGCTGGCGTCCGGCGTCGTGCCGCAGATCAGCCTGATCATGGGCCCGTGCGCGGGCGGTGCGGTGTACAGCCCGGCCATGACGGACTTCATCTTCATGGTGAAGGACAGCTCGTACATGTTCGTGACCGGCCCCGACGTGGTGAAGACGGTCACGCACGAGGTGGTGACGGCCGAGCAGCTTGGCGGCGCCGTCACCCACACCACGAAGTCCGGAGTCGCCGACCTGGCGCTGGAGAACGACATCGAGGCGATCCTCCAGTGCCGTCGGTTCGTGGACTTCCTGCCCGCGAACAACCGCGAGAAGCCGCCCGCCCGCGTCACCCCCGATCCGTTGGACCGGGCCGAGGCGGCGCTGGACACGCTGATCCCGGCGAATCCGAACAAGCCCTACGACATGAAGGAGTTGATCCTGAAGGTCGTGGACGAGGGCGACTTCTTCGAGATCCAGCCCGACTACGCCCGCAACATCATCGTCGGTTTCGGGCGGATGGCCGGCCAGACGGTCGGGTTCGTCGCCAACCAGCCGATGGTGTTGGCGGGTTGCCTGGACATTGCCAGCTCGACCAAGGCGGCGCGATTCGTGCGGTTCTGCGACGCCTTCAACATCCCGATCTGCACCTTCGTGGACGTGCCGGGCTTCCTGCCGGGCACCGCCCAGGAATACGGCGGCATCATCAAGCACGGTGCGAAGCTGCTGTTCGCCTATGCCGAGGCGACCGTGCCCAAGGTCACGCTGATCACCCGCAAGGCCTATGGCGGCGCTTACGACGTCATGGCGTCCAAGCATCTGCGGGGTGACGTGAACTACGCCTGGCCGACGGCGGAAATCGCGGTCATGGGGCCGAAGGGGGCGGTGGAGATCATCTTCCGCGCCGATCTCGGCGACCAGGCGAAGATCGACGCCCGGACCGAGGAATACCGGCAGAAGTTCGCCAATCCGTTCGTGGCCGCGTCCCGCGGCTACGTCGACGACGTGATCATGCCCCGCAACACCCGTAAGCGCCTTTGCCGGGCCCTTGCCATGCTGCGGAACAAGCAGTTGGAGAACCCCTGGAAGAAGCACGACAACCTGCCGCTCTGAGCGGCAGGGCTGGGCGCGAAGGGGGGCGGCCGCGGCGCCCGCGGGCCCGCTTCGGTGCGACTCGGGTGGGCGGCAGGAGCGGGCGGACGTCCACGCCTTTCCCGGATGCGCGCGCCGTGCGTTAATCACGCACGGAACGCCGAACGATACGGGACCCGCACATGAGCCTGGACGAGATCGAAACCAAGCTGAAGGCCCGCCTTCCCCAGTTCGCTGGGCTGAACGCGCTCGTGAAATTCGACTTCGCGGACAAGGGGGGCCTGTTCGTGGATGCCCGGAAGACCCCGCCCGTGCTTTTGCGCGAAGGGGCGGATCCGGTCACCACCATCCGCATGGGCCTGGACGATTTCGGCCGGATGATTGGCGGTCAGCTTTCCCCGATGTGGGCCTTCACGACGGGCAAGCTCAAGGTTCAGGGCAACATGGCACTCGCAATGAAGCTCGCCTCGTTGCTTGAGGATTAGGCTGCGGCAGGGGAGGGGATGCGCCGGGTTCGGGCGCATTTGCCGTGCTCTTGCCATTTTGTCGGTGGATTGTTGCGAGGGTCCGTCAAGGTCGCCTTCCAACCGACTGTTCCGCCATGACCATTCGCCAACCTCCGTTCCGGCCGGTCGCCCTTCTGCCCGTCGCGGCACTTCTTGTGGCGCTGCCCGTTGTGCCGGCCCGACCGGCCATCGCGCAGCAGCGCCAGGCCGAACAGCCGGCGCAGGCCGACGTGGCCTGGGCGAAGGAGACACTGAAGGCGCTCGGATTTGACGCCGGCCGGGCCGACGCCACGGTGACCGAGCTGTTCACCCGGCGGCTGCGCGAATACCAAGCCGCCCGCGGACTGGCGCAGAGCGGCCGGCTGGACCAGGCAACCGTCGCCCGCCTTTTGCAGGATCGTCCGCAGCGCCAGACGCAAGGGGCGATCACCTTCAACTCGCAGGGGCTGGTGCAGACGCCGGAGCAGCAGCGCGCCAGCGCGGCGCCGCCGGCTGCACCCCCGCAGCCCCGTGCCGCACCGCAGGTCAAGGTGGATGCCGGCCAGTCCACGGCCGACCTGAATGCCACGGCCAGCGTCCACCGGGGTTCACCCGCCCCCCAGGCGGGTACGGCGCCTGGCCCGTCGCTGGCCGACGTCGCGCGGCGGTCCGGTTCGCCCGGCCAGCAACCGCCTTCGGCCACCGCCCGGGCCGCCGGGGACCCGCGCCTGGACAACCTGTTCCGGCCCGACGCCGCCCCGCGCGAGGCGGTGGAGACCGGCTCCCGCCAAGCCGGCGCGCAAGCGCCCGATGGTGCGTCCACCGGGGTAGGCGGATTCCAGGCGCCGGCATGGACCGGGTGGGGGATCCTGGGCCTGTTGGTTGCCTTCCTGGGTGGATTCGGGACGTTCTGGTGGAAGAGCGGCAAGCGGGAACCGGGCCGCTACCAGACGGCCACGGCCGCGCTGGCCGAGCGGCGGGAGCCGAGCTTCGCCGCGTCCGGCAGCCTCGGCCCGACCCTGACGGCAAGCCGGCCTCAGCGTTGAGGCCGCGGCCGTTCAGGTCCGCAGGCGATTTTCCGGGAAACGGATACGCACGCCCAGGCCGGTCTGGCGCCACTCGTACACGATCTCGCCGCCGAACTGGCCGGTGATGCTGCGCCGGGACAGTTTCGAGCCGAAGCCCTCCTCGGTGGGCGGGTGCAGGAGCCTGGGCCCGCCCATCTCGTCCCAGCGCAGCTCCACGCTGCCGTCTTGCCGTGCGCAGGTGACCCGCACCTGTCCCTCCGGCACCGACAGGGATCCATACTTGGCGGCATTCGTCGCAAGTTCGTGCAGGACGAGGGTCAAGCCGGTCGCGGCGTTCGGTCCGATGTCGATGTCGAGGCCCTGGATGTCGAGGCGGGAATGTCCCTCGCCGACATGAGGGGCCAGGATGGTGCGCACGAGCACGTCGAGGGACGTCTGCTGTGGCTTTGCCTCCACTCCCTTGGTTGCGGGCAGGATCAGCTCGTGGGCGTGGGCCATCGCGTTCAGACGTCCCTGCAGGGTCTGGGCCATCTCGTCGGGCGTGCGCGCCGACCGGGCGGTGAGCGCCACCATCCCGCCTGCGACCGCAAACAGGTTCTTCACCCGGTGGTGTAGTTCGCGGGTGATGAGCTGGCGCTCCTCCTCCGCCTGCCAACGGTCCGTAATGTCGAGGACGGTCCCGAGCAGCCGCACCGGGGTCTGTTGGCCCGCAACCGTCTCGTAAAGCATCCGGCCCCGGCCCAGGACCCTGCGAACCGTTCCGTCGGCCCGGACGACGCGGTGCTCGAGGCGGAGCAACCCATCGGACGCCGGATCCATCAGCGACTTGACCGCCGCCACCACACTGTCGCGATCGTCCGGATGCAGGGCGGAAAGCCAGTCCTCGTAAGACGGCGTTTGGGACAGCGGCAGGCCGAAAATCTCCTTTTGGCGGGCGGACCAGAAGACCGCGCCCGTCTGGACGTGCCATTCCCAAAGACCGAGTTCGGTGGCCTCGACCGCAAGGGCGAGGCGTTCCGTGTGGTAATCCGCCTCGCGCGCCCGCATGGCGGCTTCCGCCTGCGCGTTGACCCGGTCCGTGGCGTCGATCGCCAGCGTGACGGTCCCGCGGATGCCCACGTCGGCGCACCTGAACGGGCGGATTTCCACATCCCAATGGCCGGGGTTCCCGCCCGACCGACTGCGGCCGGGAACCCCGGTCAGGCGGTGGGTTTCCCCCGTTTCGAGAACGCGGGCCCGCAGACCCCGAAGGTTGGATTCCGACCCACCGTTCCCGGTGTCGGGCACCGGAGTCCCCGTAACGCCGCCGTCGCCCTCGAGATGGATCGACCTGTAAAGGCGGTTCGCTAAGACGCGTCGGTGAGGCGTCGGGATCGTGACGGAGACCGCGATCGGAAGGTGTTCGATCAGATCCGCCAGCGCATGGGCGTCCAGTTGCTTGTGGAACGGCTGCTCGTTGGCCGAGTCCCCGTCCGGGGCGAAGTCTCTCAACGCCGGATCCTCCACGCAAAGCGGATCAGCTCCACGATCCCGATTCGATAATACCAATCGGGCACTCCGTCCAGTGATGGTCAGACGAAGGTATTTCCGCCACCGCTCAAGGCCGTCGGCTCAGGGCGCGGACCCAAGCGGTGAACCCGGGGCATGGCGGGAGTCGGGCGGGTTTGTTGCCAGACCGGCCCAGGTCTGGTAAACGAACGATCGTTCTTTTTCAGAGGGCGGTTCCGATGGCCGGTTCGGGCGAGCGCACGCGCACCTTCTCCTGGGACGATCCCATGATCACCGCATCAGGCATGCGCGGCCTGACCGGGATCGAAGCCATGCGCCGGATGATGTCGGGCGACATTCCGGCCCCGCCGATCATGCACCTGTTGGATTTCAGTTTGGTTGATGTGGAGGAGGGCCGGGTCGTCTTTGCCTTCGTACCGGCGGAGTTCCACTACAACCCGATCGGGTCGGTCCACGGGGGCATCTTCGCCACGCTGCTGGACAGCGCCATGGGATGCGCCGTGCATACCGTGCTGCCGGCCGGAATGGGGTACACGACCCTGGAATTCAAGGTGAACATGACCCGCCCGCTGACCGCCACCACCGGCGAGGTCCGGTGCGAAGGTTCCGTGATCAACCGCGGACGGCAGACGGCGGTGGCCGAAGCGCGCATCGTGGACAAGGCCGGCAAGATCTACGCCCATTCCACGACGACCTGCCTGCTGTTCCCCGTCTGAGGCATTGCGGAGCCCGGTCGCGGAGCGGGCTCCTTCGATATTGCAGGGCGCCGGGTGGGCGCCCTTGGCCGTTCATACCTCCGGTGGTGCGATTCGGCTGCTCCCGGGCGGGGCGTTGACAAGCAAGCTGGCATGGGGTCCATAACGCGGACCCGCCAGAAGAAGCCCCGGACGGCCATCCCATGTTCGACAAGATCCTGATCGCAAACCGTGGCGAAATCGCCTGCCGCGTGATCAAGACCGCCCGCCGCATGGGCATCAAGACAGTCGCCGTTTATTCCGAAGCCGACGCCGGCGCCCTGCACGTGGAGATGGCGGACGAGGCGGTGGCCATCGGCCCGGCCCCCTCGGCGCAAAGCTATCTGGTGATCGACCGGATCGTCGAGGCGTGCCGGCAGACCGGTGCCCAGGCCGTCCACCCCGGCTACGGATTCCTGTCGGAGAAGGAGGCCTTCGCCCGCGCGTTGGAGGCGGCCGGCATCGTCTTCATCGGGCCGGGCCCGGACGCCATCGCCGCCATGGGCGACAAGATCGAGTCCAAGAAGCTGGCCAAGGCCGCGGGCGTCAGCACCGTGCCGGGCTACCTGGGCGACATCGAAAGCGAGGACGAGGCCGTCCGCATCGCCCGTGAGATCGGCTACCCCGTCATGATCAAGGCTTCGGCCGGCGGCGGCGGCAAGGGCATGCGCATCGCCCGCACCGACCAGGAGGTCAAGGACGGCCTGCGGTCGGCCCGCAACGAGGCACGGTCCAGCTTCGGCGACGAGCGCGTGTTCATCGAAAAGTACGTCACCGAGCCCCGCCACATCGAGATCCAGGTGCTGGCCGACGGCCATGGGAACGCCGTGTACCTCGGCGAGCGCGAATGCTCGATCCAGCGCCGTCACCAGAAGGTGATCGAAGAGGCCCCGTCCCCGTTCCTCGACGAAAAGACCCGTCGGGCCATGGGCGAACAGGCTGTGGCACTGGCCAAGGCCGTGAACTACCGCTCGGCCGGCACGGTCGAGTTCATCGTCGATGCCGACCGCAACTTCTATTTCCTGGAGATGAACACCCGCCTGCAGGTCGAGCATCCGGTGACGGAGCTGGTGACCGGCCTGGATCTGGTGGAGCTGATGATCCGCGTGGCGGCGGGCGAAAAGCTGCCGTTCACCCAGGATCAGATCAAGCTGAACGGCTGGGCCATCGAGGCGCGAATCTACGCCGAGGATCCGACCCGCAACTTCCTGCCCTCGATCGGGCGGCTGACCCGCTACCGTCCCCCGGCCGAGGACGGGCGCATCCGCGTGGACACGGGCGTGTACGAGGGCGGCGAGATCAGCATGTACTACGACCCGATGATCGCGAAGCTGGTCGCATCGGGTTCCGACCGCGAGACGGCGACCCGGCACATGCTGGCGGCGCTGGATGCGTTCCAGATCCGGGGTGTGGAGCACAACATCCCGTTCCTGGCCGCGCTGATGGCCCATCCGCGTTTCATCGAAGGCCGCCTGACCACCAACTTCATCGCCGAGGAGTTCCCCGAGGGCTTCAAGGGCCGGACGCCGGGCCGGGCGGAGCTGGGCCGCGTGCTGGCCGTCGCAACGCATGTGCACCGGCTGCGCAGCGAACTGGCGCGGACCATCTCCGGGCAGATGCCGGGGAACGTGCACCGCGTGCGCGACGATTGGGTGGCCCGCGTCGACCGGACCAACCACCCCATCCGCATCGTCCCGGACAATGGCGGGTACGCGGTCTCCATCGACGGGGACACGCTGCACCTGCGCAGCGACTGGCAGCCGGGCCAACCGCTGTGGGTCGGCTCGATCGACGGGCAGCAGGTGGCGATCCAGGTCGATATGGCCGGCAGCGGCTACCGCCTGTTCCATGCGGGCGCGATCCTGGGCGTGGAGGTGCTGACGCCGAACGCGGCGAAGCTCGCCGACCTGATGCCCGTCAAGGTGCCGCCGGACCTGTCCAAGTTCCTGCTGTCGCCCATGCCGGGCCTGCTCGTTTCGGTGGCGGTGAAGCCGGGCGACGAGGTGAAGGCGGGGCAGGAGCTGGCCGTCGTCGAGGCCATGAAGATGGAGAACATCCTGCGTGCCGATGCCGACGGCGTGGTGTCGAAGGTGCATGCGAACCCCGGCGACAGCCTGGCCGTGGACCAGCCGATCGTGGAGTTCGCCTGACCCGTTCCGTTACCCGGTCGGACCGATGGGGGGCGCAGGGGGGTGGGGCGTGTGAACGCGGCGGCCGGTCCCCCGGTTTTACGACCGTGCGCGACCGGACGAACACGGACATCCTGGGCAATGCTGGACCTCACGCCCGAAATCTTCACCATGACCGAGATCGTCTACCGCCTGGGCACCGCGACCCTGCTGGGCATGGTGTTGGGGGTGGACCGCGAGGTTCGCGGCTTCGTCAGCGGTATGCGCACGCACGCGCTGGTCGCCGTCAGTTCGGCTGCGATCACCCTATCCGCGCTGATGATCTTCGAAGCCGTGCGGGCAACGGAGGGCGAGCCGGGTGTGGATCCGCTGCGCGTGATCCAGGGCTTGGCGCAGGCGATCGGCTTCATCGCGGCGGGCGGCATCTTCGTCTCCCAGGGGAGTGTGCGGAACCTGACCACGGCGGCCAACCTCTGGCTGGCCGCGTCGGTCGGTATCGCCGCGGGGGCCGCGCAGTACGGATTGGCCGTGATCGGGACGGGACTCGGCGTATTCATCGTGACGGTGGTCTGGCTGGCGGAACTGCTTCTGCCCTGGTCCCCCAAGTCGCGTGAGGATTGATTGGAGCGAGCCGATGCCCGGTGACCCGGTCTGCCACCTGGAAACGCGAAGGGTCGTTCGCGCGGTGATCCGCGGCAAGGTCCAGGGCGTGTGGTATCGCGGCTGGACGGTGGAGCAGGCGACGGCACGCGGGCTCGGCGGATGGGTGCGCAATCGGGCGGACGGTTCCGTGGAGGCCGTGTTCGCCGGCCCGGCACCGGTCGTGGACGAGATGCTGGCCCTATGCCGCGAGGGGCCGCCGGCAGCACGCGTGGACGCCGTCGAGACCCATCCGGACCTTGATCCGGGCGAGGGTCCGTTCACGCAGCGCCCGACCCTCTGACGCTCGTGCCCGCGGGCAGGGGGCCTGTCGCCCGTACGCTTGACGCCGGGCTTGGGCCGCCCCGTGCCGCTGCGCTACACTGCCGCCATGGCCACGGACAAAACCGCCGATTTGCGTGAACAGCTCGTCGCCCTGATCGGGGCGGTGCGCAGTCGCCTCGACCCGGATACGCTCGAAGCGGCGGAAGGGTTCGCGCGCGCCGCCCAGGCCGAGGGGCAGGGCAAGGTCCTTTACGACCGGGAAACCGCGCGCGAGGCCGTGCGCCTGTTCCTGGCGACCAAGCAGGGCGATCCCCGCTTCAAGGCTAAGCTCGCGGAAGCGCTGAAACGCCCATTGCCGCCGGAGTGACCGGCCCGGGTCTGGCGGCCGGCCGCACCGGGGCATCCGCCAGGATCGTGCGGTTCCGGCCGGCGCGCTTGGCTTCGTACAACGCCTCGTCGGCCCGGTGCAGCAGTTGCTCCACCCCGATATCGTGCGGATCCAGCACGGCCGCACCGATGCTGGTGGTTATCCGCAGCGCCGTGCCGCGCACGGGGATGCAGAGCATCCGCACCGCCGCATGGATGCGGTCCGCGGTCGCGATGGCGCCGTCCGCGTCGGTGTGGGGCAGTAGAATCGCGAATTCCTCTCCGCCCAGACGCCCGAACACATCCGTCTGGCGCAGCAGGCGCTGCGTGCACGCCGTCACCGCACGCAGCACGTCGTCGCCGGTGGCATGGCCGTGGGTGTCGTTGATCGCCTTGAACCGGTCCAGATCAAGCGCCAGCAACGACAAGGGCAGCGCATAGCGGTGCGCCCGCTCCACCTCGCGGGCCGCCTTGTCCAGGAACCAGCGCCGATTCGCCACGCCGGTCAGCGTATCGGTCGTTGCCAGTTTCAGGAGTTGCCGTTCGAGGGTCAGGCGGCGCAGTTCCGCCTCGGCCCGCATGGCGAAGATGCGAATCACGGCGAGGCGGCGGTCGCATGCCGACATGGGGCGCGTATCGAACACCGCCATGTGCCCCAGGATGGACCCGTCGGTGTCGCGCAACGGAATGCCGAGATAGCTCTCGGCCCGCGATTCCCGGGCCAGCGGGTACAGGTCCAGCAGGTTGTTCGGGACAAAGTGGACCCGGCCGGTGAGTGTCACCGCGCAGGGGGTGTCGGCCAGATCATAGGGAAAGCTTCCCCGCAGGCGCCCCTCGTACCAGCACGCCAGAACGGTGGTTTTGGTCGCCGGCCAGGCTTCGGCGCGTGCGATGGAAACGAACGCGACATCCAGCAGGGTCGCCAGCCGTTCCACCGTGGCGTTCAGGAACGCATGACCCGTCAGGCCCGCCGTTCCTTCGGCAAGAGCCCACAGCGCGGCGTCCGGATCAACCGGTGATGGGGTCGGGTCGAGGCTCACTCATATGAATTACAATGAATTGTCCGAGTTTGCGACAGTGGATTGTCAGAAAGCCTCGTCCCACGCGTCGCGAAGGGCCATGTCCACCTCTTCCATGGTGACCAGATGGCCGAGCGCATGGAGCGAGGTGACCCCGTGGTCCCGGATGCCGCATGGCACGATGCCCGCGTACCGGGACAGGTCGGGATCGACGTTCAGGGCGATGCCGTGGAAGGTCACCCACTGCCGGACACGGATGCCCAGGGCGGCGATCTTGTCCTCCTGGCCCGGCAGGCCGCCGTATGGGCGGCGGTCGACCCAGATGCCGACCCGGCCGTCGCGGCGCTCGCCCTTGACGTTGAACCGGGCCAGCGTGGCGATCAGCCAGCCTTCCAGGTCGTGGACGAAGGCGCGGAGATCGGTGCGGCCGCGCGCCTTGAGGTCGAGCAGCACATAGGCGATCCGCTGTCCGGGGCCGTGGTAGGTGTATTGGCCGCCACGACCGGTGTGGAACACCGGAATGCCGCCCGCATCCAACAGATCCTCGCCGCGCGCACTGGTCCCGGCGGTGTAGAGGGGCGGGTGCTCCAAAAGCCAGACCAGTTCGGGCGCGGTGCCGGCACGGATGGCGGCCACGCGCGCCTCCATCTCGGCCACCGCATCCTCGTAGGGAACGGGGGCATCGCTGATGCGCCACTCGGGCGCAGGGATCGGGGGCGCAGGGATCGGATCGCGGGGCATGGACGGGTCTTCGGTAACTTGCGGGCCCTGAACCGGCCGGGCGCTGGGCGGGGGGATTGGCCGGCTCGGCCGCCAATATCGTTGCTCCGTGGCTTCCGGTCGAGAGGGGCGGTCCGGTCCGGGGGACGGGAACACGATGCGGTGTGAGAACGCCATTGATCGGCGGTCCGGGTTCTGCTATCCCCGCGTCACCTCAGCAGTTACTGTTGATTGCTTATGCGGTCGTGGCGGAACTGGTAGACGCGCAGCGTTGAGGTCGCTGTGGGCTAACCCCCGTGGAAGTTCGAGTCTTCTCGACCGCACCAATATTGATAGGCAGGTCGCCCCGATATGCAGGGCAGACCTGCGGTGAACGAAAAACCCGCCGTCAATTCGGCGGGTTTTTCGTTTTCCCGATCGGCTATGATCCTCCCCCTCGGAAACGCAGAACACCCCGTCGGATTCGATGAACGACACGCTGAAGGACGCCGCGCTGGAGTACCACCGGGCCCCGAGCCCTGGGAAAATCGCGATTGTGCCGACCAAGCCCCTGGCCAACCAACGCGACCTGGCCCTGGCCTATTCGCCGGGCGTCGCCTTCGCGTGCGAAGCCATCGTTGCCGATCCCAACGAGGCCAGCCAGCTCACCGCCCGCGGCAATCTGGTGGCCGTCATCACCAACGGCACGGCGGTCCTGGGCCTGGGCGCCATCGGCCCGCTGGCCGCCAAGCCGGTGATGGAGGGCAAGGGCGTCCTGTTCAAGAAGTTCGCCGGCATCGACGTGTTCGACATCGAAATCGACGAGACCGATCCCGACAAGCTGGTGGACATCATCGCCTCGCTTGAGCCGACCTTCGGCGGCATCAACCTCGAGGACATCAAGGCGCCGGAGTGCTTCGAGATCGAGGAGAAGCTCCGCGCGCGGATGAAGATCCCGGTCTTCCACGACGATCAGCACGGCACCGCCATCATCGTCGCCGCGGCGGTGCTCAACGGCCTGCGCGTCGTGGGCAAGCGGATCGAAGACGTGAAGCTGGTGACGTCGGGCGCCGGCGCCGCCGCCATCGCCTGTCTCGACCTGCTGGTCGCCATGGGCCTGCCGCGCTCGAACATCTGGGTCACCGACATCGTCGGCGTGGTCCACGAGGGCCGCAACGAGCTGATGGACCCGCGCAAGGCCATGTACGCCCAGTCGACGTCCGCGCGGACGCTGGTCGAGGTGATCGAGGGGGCGGACATCTTCCTGGGCCTGTCGGCGCCGCGGGTGCTAAAGCCGGAATGGTGCCTGCGCATGGCCGAGAAGCCGCTGATCCTGGCGCTGGCCAACCCGACGCCGGAGATCATGCCCGACGAGGCGCGGGCGGTGCGGCCCGACGCCATCATCGCCACCGGCCGGTCCGACTATCCGAACCAGGTCAACAACGTCCTCTGCTTCCCCTTCATCTTCCGAGGGGCCCTGGACGTGGGCGCCACCACCATCAACGAGGCGATGAAGGTCGCCGCCGTGCGCGCCATCGCGGACCTCGCCATGGCCGAAGGGTCGGAGGTGGTGGCCGCGGCCTACGGCGACCAGTCGCTCAGCTTCGGCCCCGAATACATCATCCCCAAGCCTTTCGACCCGCGCCTGATCGAGACCATCGCGCCGGCCGTCGCCCAGGCGGCGATGGAGTCGGGCGTGGCCACCCGGCCGATCGAGGACATGAACGCCTACCGGGACCGCCTGTCCCAGTACGTCTACCGGTCCGGCCTGGTGATGAAGCCGGTGTTCAACCGGGCGCGGGAGGACCTGAAGCGCATCGTTTATGCCGAGGGCGAGGAGGAGCGGGTCCTGCGCGCGGTCCAGGCGGTGCTGGACGACGGGTTGGCCAAGCCGATCCTGGTCGGCCGGCGCGACGTGGTGAACCGGCGGATCGAACGGCTGGGCCTGCGCTTCCGGCTGGGCGAGCAGGTGGAGCTGGTCGATCCCCAGAACGACCCGCGCTATCCCGAATACTGGGCGACCTATCACCGCCTGATGGAGCGTCGCGGCATCTCGCCCGATCTGGCACGCACACTGGTGCGGACCAACTCGACCATCATCGGCGCCCTGATGGTGCAGCGGCGCGAGGCCGACGCGCTCATCTGCGGGACGATCGGCCGCTACAACGCCCACCTGGACCATGTCGGCTCGATCCTGGGCCTGGCCCCCGGCGTGCAGACGCCGGCGGCCCTCAGCGCGCTGGTGACGGGGCGCGGCACCATCTTCGTCTGCGACACCTACGTGAACCCGGACCCCACGGCCCAGGACCTGGCCGAGATGACGCTGCTGGCCGCCGACGCCGTGCGCCGGTTCGGGCTGGAGCCCAAGGTGGCGCTCCTGTCCCACTCCAACTTCGGAACCCACGACAATCCGTCCGCGCGCAAGATGCGCGATGCGTTGCGCGAGATCCGCAAGCGCGACCCCGAACTGGAAGTCGAGGGCGAGATGCACGCCGATTCCGCGATTTCGCCGGAGATCCGGGAGAAGATCTTCCCGAACTCGCGGCTGCAGGGCGCCGCGAACCTCCTGATCATGCCGAACATGGACGCCGCCAACATCGGCTTCAACCTGCTGAAGGCCTTGGGCGACGGGCAGCGGATCGGCCCGATTCTGCTGGGCATCGCCCAACCGGCGCACATCCTGACCCCCTCGGTCACGGCGCGCGGGGTGTACAACATGACCGCGATCGCGGCGGTCGATGCCCAGACCCATGCGGCGGCCGAACCCGTCGGCTGAAGCCGGTCCGTCGGGTTCGGCCACTTCGGCTTGTCACGGTTAAAGCCCTTCGTGAAAAGGGGGGCGGCGTACCATGCTGGGGCATTCCTATTACTTTGGAGATGCGCCATGCGCCTCGCCGCCCTCGCCCTCGCTTCGTCCATCCTGATCGCCGGTCCGGCCCTTGCCGCATCGAACAAGGGCTCGGCCAAGGAGCCCCCGTCCTGCTCCGCGCTCTCGTTCCGCCCCCTGGCGCCCGGCGCCCCGGACGGCGAGCAGGAGGCGGGCATGTACCGGTCGCGCTTCGTCCGCATGGAACTGAAGGCGAATGTCGAGGGCGGAACGGCCCGGACCTACTATCTGGTCCTGAACGGGAAGCGCGTCGAACCGATGGCGACTGGCGTGCCGGCCGGTGCCACAGCCTGCCTGAAGGCGAAGAACGTCCAGGTGCCGGTCCAGGACCAACCGTCCGGCACCTGCACCGGCGACCGGTTCCGTGTGGTCCTCGACCGCAGCACCAAGGAACCGGTGGCCATGCTGTTCGGCCTGCACGGCAACACCTGGAAGCACTGCACCACGTCCAAGGCGTAGCATGGCAACGATGGCGCGCGGCCCTGTCCGGCGACCGGGCCGTGCTCGCGGAATCGTCGGGTTTCCGATGCTTGCCTCGAGGACTTGAGCCGCTACTCTCCTGTTCAAGGACGGGCCATCCGGTCCCTTGAACAGGAGAGGGGAGACATGCCGCGCGCCATCCGCATTCACGGGACCGGCGGTCCCGAGAAAATGGTGTTCGAAGAGGTCGCGGTCGGCGAGCCCGGCCCCGGCGAAGCCCGCATTCGCCACACGGCCGTCGGCGTCAACTTCATCGACGTCTACCAGCGCAGCGGCCTCTACCAGATCCCCGCACCCTTCGTCCTGGGAATGGAGGGCGCCGGCGTGGTCGAGGCCGTCGGTCCCGGCGTGTCGGCGGTGGCCCCCGGCGACCGCGTGGCCTACACCGGCGCGCCGCCGGGCAGCTATGCCGAAGTGCGCCTGTACCCCGCGGAACGACTGGTGAAGCTGCCGTCCGGCATCGACGATCAGGTCGCCGCCTCGATCATGCTGAAGGGGCTGACGGCCTGGTATCTGGTCAAGCGCACCCATGTCGTGAAGCCCGGCGACACCGTTCTGGTGCACGCGGCCGCCGGAGGCGTCGGCCTGATCCTCTGCCAGTGGGCCAGCCACCTCGGTGCCACCGTCATCGGCACGGTGGGCACGCCGGAGAAGGCGGAGCTTGCCCGCGCCCACGGCTGCCATCACCCGATCGTCTACACCCGCGAGGATTTCGCCGCGAAGGTGATGGAGATCACCCGGAACCGCGGCGTGCCGGTCGTCTACGACAGCGTCGGCAAGGACACGTTCCAGAAGTCCTTCGAGGTGCTGGCGACCCGTGGCCACCTGGTCGCGTTCGGCTTTTCCTCGGGCGTGCCCGACCCGGTGGCCGTGCCGATGCTGGGGCAGAAGTCGGCCAGCGTGACCCGTCCGTCGTTGTTCCACTACATCGCCACCCGGCCGGAGCTGGAGGAGGCGACGTCCGATCTGTTCGGGGTGGTCGAGGCCGGCGCCGTGCGGGTGGGCGCGCCCCGGACCTATGCCCTGCAGGACGCGGCCCAGGCCCACCGGGATTTGGAGGCCCGCCGGACCACGGGATCCATCGTCCTGATCCCATGACAAGGGGATGTGGAGGGTGTTAACCATAACCTAACGTGACGGGATTAGGGTGCGCCCATCCATGCGATGGGGCTGATGTCATGGAATACGCGTTCTGGGGCCTTCTGGCCTTCTACCTGTTCTTCGCCGCGGTTGCTGTGTGGCGGCGCCCGTTCCGGACGCCGTCCCGCGGGCCACGGGCGATCGCGGTGGTGTGCATGGCGGCCTTAGGCTACGGCGCCATCTGGCCCGTGGTCGCCCTGATGGAAGGCCCGTCGAACTGATGCCTCGGCGGTCGCGGGGCCGGCCCTGTCCGGTCCTGCGCCAACGGGTGTAGCCCTTGGCACAGTTGTCTTCGGGCCAGTTGTCTTCGGGGCAGGGGCGACGACCCCGGACCCGGGTTGTTCTCGCGGCATCCCCTGGGGAACGGAGAACCGCCATGATGCAATTTCCTTCCGGACCTCTGGCGGCAGTGGCCGTCGCACTGGCCCTGACCGCCGCACCCCCCGTCCTGGCCCAGGCCGAACGGCCGGCGTTCACGCAGGAGGGGCAGGCCGCCTACTTCACCGCCGCGGGCGAGGGAACCAAGAGCGGCGAGCCGCTGGATCCCAACCAGTTGACCGCTGCCCATCCGACTTTGCCGCTCGGCAGCATGGCCAAGGTGACCAACACCCGGACCGGCCAATCGGTGGAGGTTCGCATCATCGACCGCGGTCCCGTCCAACAAGGCCGCGCCATCGACGTGTCGCGCAGCGCCGCGGAGGCGTTGGGCATAATCCGCGAGGGCGTGGCCCCGGTGCGGATCGAAGCCTTCGCCGGAAACCAGCCGAACCCGGAGGTCCGCCGCAGTCTGGAGGAAATGGCGCAGCGTTGAGGCTGCGCCAAATGGCGCAGCGTTGAGGCTGCGCCATCGCCTGTCCTCCCCGTTCAGGGCGCGTCCAGCGTGAAGATGTGGACGAACACCCACCGGCCGTTGGAGTAGTTGATGCCGGTCACGATCGCGTGGCCGAACGCCGCCTCGCCCAACGCGTCCAGGCGCTGGTGAAAAGCGGCCAGCTGGCGCTCCTCGATGGCGGCGACGCCGCAAGGACCGGTCGCCACCAGCGTCTCGGCCGCCAGGGCGCCGTCGCGGACCAGACGCGTATCCGTGCCGGTCAGGAACACCAGGCTGGGTTCCGAGTATCCGGCCGTGATCAGACGCGTATCGGGGCAGATGGGCGGATTCACGGCTGCGAAGGCTTCGGCAATGCCGCGGCTGGGCCACATCGTTTCGAAGTCCGGCAGCGCCCGCTGGTAGGCGGTCGCGTACAGCACCAGCGCGGCGGCGGTCAGCGATGCCGTGGCGCGCATGGGGCGTACGAACCACACCTGCCGGAGGCCATAGGCCACGGCTGCCAGCACGATCGGCACCACCGCCACCGCCACCCAGTCGATGCGCTCCTCGTACCACCAGGGTGCCGCGACGAAGGCGAGGGACAGGGTAGCCGCGGGAAGCAGGGCCAGCACGCATCCCGCGATGAACAGCCATTTGCCGGGGCGTCCGTCCGCCCGGTCATAGCCGGCCAGGAGTGCCGCGGCGACCAGGGCCGCAATCGCCGGATACGTCGGCAGGACGTAGTGCAGCAGCTTGACCGGGACCAGTTCGAACACGATCCAGGTCGGCACGATCCAGGCCAGGCAGAAGCGGACCGCGGGCGACCGGCGGTGGAGCCAGACCCACGGTGCCGCGAACAGCGCCAGGGCCGCCGACGGCCAGAAGCTGAGCGGGAAGGTCAGCACATAGTAGCCGGGCCAGAAGATGTGGGCGGCCTGCTCGCCGAACAGCTTGCCGGCAAAGTCCTGGCCGACGGACTCCTGGAAGAACGCGCCCTTCGTGACAACGGTGATCGCCACCAGCCAGGGCAGCACGATCAGCAGCGCCAGCGGCACCCCCGCCTGCGGCCGCAATTGCCGCAGCCACCCCGCGCGCCGATCCATGGCCGCCAATACGGCCACGGTGCCACCCGACACCAGGGCCACGATCGGCCCCTTGATGAGGATTGCCACCCCGACGGCGGTCCAGAACAGCATGGCGAGTCCGGGGCCGATGGGTGCGGTTCCGCCCCCGGGCAGGTGGCCGTCCCGGCGCATGTAAGCCACCGCCAGGACACCCTGGGCCAGTACGATGGCCGCCAGCAGGGCCGCGTCGGTCTTGGCCAGATGCGCCTCGACGCCCAGCACCAAGGTGCCCGCCATCAGGACGCCGGCCAGAAGCCCTGCCCGCGCCCCGAACAGGCTCGCGGCGACCCAGCCCGACAGCACGGCCGCCAGGGTGGCACCCAGGACCGAGGGGATGCGGTAGGCCCAGATGCCCGGTTCCTTGATGCCCGTCGCGGCGCCGGCCACCGTCACCGCCGCGGATTGCAGCCAATAGATGCCGATCGGCTTTTTGTGCCGCGCCTCGTCCTGGAACCGGATGTCCACGAGGTCGCCCGTTTCCAGCATCTGCTTGGACGCCTGGGCGAAGCGGCCCTCGTCGCGGTCGAAGGGGGGCAGGACGAAGATCCCGGGCAGGAACGCCAGCAGGCACACCACGAGGATCAACGCGGACCGGAGCCGCCGGTCCAGGGCGGACACGCCATCGGCGGCCCGGGATCCCGACGCCAGAACGGTGGGGGAGGCGGTCATGGGGTCGATCTTCCGGGGAAGTCCGGCGAGGTGCCGGCACGCTTGGTCTTCTTCTCTTGCCGGATCAGCCAGATGTTGCGGATGTAGATGAACAGGCCCATGCCCTGGCCCAGTGTGAACACCGGGTCCTGGCGGTGGATGGCATAGGCGAACAGCGTGACGCCACCGGCGAGGCTGAAATACCAGAACAGCTCCGGGACCACGCTGCGCTTGGCGCGCTCGCTGACGATCCACTGCAAAAGGAAGCGCGCGGAGAACAGGAGCTGGCCGCCGAAGCCGACGCCAATCCAGGCGATCTCCACCCAGGTCCTGTCCTGGAACCAATCGAGCATGCCGGTGTCCGTCCTTCGGGCGTCTTGGCGTGGGTCAGGTCAACGGACGCTGTTCGCGGGCCATTTCCTCGCGGGGGGTCGCGGGCCGGCCGCCGCGCCGTTGCAGCCAGTAAACGCCCATCAGATCGACCACGCCGACCAGGGCCCGGCCCAGGTTGCCGTACTTCGAGGTGCCCGCCCGCCGCGGCCGGTGGTTCACCTCCACATAGGCGACGGTGTGCCCCTGTGCGAGGAACAGCGCCGGCAGGAACCGGTGGACGGCGCTGAAGAAGGGGAGGTCCAGGAACGCGTCCCGCCGGAACAGCTTCAATCCGCAGCCGGTGTCCCGGCAGCCGTCGTGCAGGATGGCGTTCCGGATGCCGTTCGCCAGCCGGCTGGCGAGGCGTTTGGACAGGCTGTCGTTGCGCTTGCGCCGCAGGCCCGCGACCATCGCCAACCCGGTGCCGCCCCCTTCCAGCGTCCGCGCCCACAGCGCGGGAATGTCGGCGGGATCGTTCTGCCCGTCGCCGTCCAGCGTGGCGATCCAGGTGCCGCGGGCGGCGCGGACACCGGTGCGGATCGCCGTGCTCTGCCCGCGGCGCTCGGCATGGCGCACCAGACGCACGCGCGCGCCCAGGCGGGGCTGCAGCGCCGCGGCGGTGCCGTCGGTGGAGCCGTCATCGACGAACAGCACTTCCCAATCCGACCGGTCGGAGAGGGCGGCCGCGATCTCGTTCAGCAGGGGAACGACGTTTTCCGCCTCGTTCAGGACGGGGATCACGACCGACAGCGACACGGGCGACAACGCAGAGGGCGTGCCGGCCGTCGCATCGGGGGTATCATTGACGAGGGCGGAAGCGACCATCGCGTGCTTCTACCCCCCGGCCGTCCTGCGCGCAACCGCACGTGCCGGAACCCTGGTCTGCGCGACCCTCGGCCACATCCGGGTGCCGCCGGGCCGGCATCACGGTGCGGGAACCGGCCGGCAGGGTGGCGCCGGGTGGCCGGAGGCCCGCGCCGACTCCGGCCGTTCCTCAGGCCAGGCCCAGCCGGCGTTCGTCGGCCGCCGCCTCGACGGCCGCGTCCATGTAGGCCTTGAACGTCTTTTCGATCAGGTCGCGCCCGATGTCGCGCGTGATGAAGACGACCTTGGACCGATGGTCGTCGGTCGGCCAGGCTTCAAGCTGCACGGGCGGGTGGAACAGGTGCTGGACGCCGTGGACCACCACCGGCCGGTCGACGCCGGCCACGTTCAAAATCCCCTTCACCCGCAAAAGGTCCGGACCGCGCAGGGTGATCAGGGTTTCCATGAACGCCGTGAACGCGCCCCAATCCACCGGACGGTCCGTCACCAGGCAGAAGGCCGAGATCCGGTCGTCGTGCCGGTTCACGTCATGGTGGTGCCCATGGTCATGATCGTGTTCGCAATGCCCATGGACGTGGTCGCAACCCGCATGGTCGTGTCCGTCATGTCCGCCCGCGGCCGCGTGGTAGGCTTCCTCCCGTAGCCAGCGCGCCACGTCCGGTGCCTTGGTTTCGGGATTGTAGAGGCCGGCGTCGAACAGCAGCTTCGGATCGGCGTCGCCGTGCGTCACCCGGATCCGCGGCGCCGCTGGGTTCAGCGCGTGCAGGCGCGCCTCGATGGCTGCGGTCTGGTCGGCCGTGGCGAGATCGGTCTTGGTCAGGACGATGCGGTCGGCGACCGCGGCCTGCTTCAAGGATTCCTGGTGCTCGTCCAATTCCTTGTTGCCGTTCACCGCATCCACCGTCGCGATCACCCCGTCCAGACGGTAGCGCGCGGCCAGGAGCGGGTCGGCCATCAACGTGTGGAGAATCGGGGCCGGGTCCGCCAGACCCGTGGTTTCGACGACCACGCGGTCGAATTCCGGCACTTCGCCCCGCATGCGTTTGACGAACAGGTCGCGCAGCGTGTCCACCAGGTCGCCGCGCACGGTGCAGCACAGGCACCCGCTGTCCAGCAGCACGGTGGTCTCGTCGGCCTTCGTGACCAGCATGTGGTCCAGCCCGACCTCGCCGAACTCGTTGATGACCACGGCCGTGCGCGCCATGCCCGGATGCCGGAGCAGGCGGGACAGCAGGGTCGTCTTGCCCGATCCCAGGAACCCGGTCAGCACCGAGACGGGCAGGCGCTGCGGCGGCATGGCGGTGGTGGAGGGGGTGGTTTCGCTGTTCGTCATCGCACGGTCCGGGCTGAGCGGTTCTTCAGGAATGGGCGGCTGCGGTCGCCGTCGTCGTGGCCCGACACCGGGTGCAGGTCCCGCGCACCTCGACGGTGGGGGCGGACACCGTGAACCCGCGGGCCGATGCCGCCGCACGGATGGCCGTCGCGACACCGTCATCGTCCAGTTCGGTGACGTCGCCGCAATGTTCGCACACCAGGAACTGGCCGGCATGGGCCTCGCCCGGGTGGGCGCAGCCGACATAGGCGTTCAGGCTTTCGATCCGGTGCACCAACCCTTGGGCCACCAGGAAGTCCAGCGCGCGGTAAACGGTCAGCGGGGCGGTGCGGCCGGACCCCGCCTGACCCGGGGACCTGGGCGGTGCCGCCCGGTCCATGTCCTCCAGGATCGCATAGGCGCCGCGCGGCTTGTGTCCCGCCCAGACCAGTTCCAGCACCTGCCGGCGCAGGGGGGTCAGGCGGACGCCGCGGGCGGCGCACAGCGCGTCGGCATTGGCCAGCGCGGCGTCCACGCACCGCCCATGGTCATGGGGCCCGTGGTCATGGGGCCCGTGGTCATGGGGGTGGGGTGTCGGCCCGGAAAGGCGGGGCGAGTACGAGGTCATACTCGAATATCTAGCAGATGCGGTGCCCGATAACAGTCCACCCCTCCGTCCGGGTGCCCGTACTCCACTCAGCCCGGCCCCTTCCTTTTGCGCCGGGTCACCATGTCCAGCACCGTCGCGTAGAGCTGCTTCAGGACTTCGGCCTCGTCCTGATGCTCGGCGCGCTGGATCTGTTCATGGCGCGGGTCGTACGCCCTCGTCCGGGTGCGGACCAGGATGGTGCCGTCGAAATCCACCGAAGTCTCGATCCGGGTCCGGCCTTCGGGCCCGTTCCATTCGATGCTCAGGTCCTGGAGCGGCGACGTGGTGTCGATCTGGATCCAGGTCTCGGCCGCAACGGTTTCGCGCAGTTTCTCAAGACCGTTCTTAAGGAGGCGGTGCTTGCGCTGGCGGATGTCGTCCTGTTTCCAGTCGGGCTCGTCCTGGACGTTGCGCGTCATGCGGTCGGCATGCTTGAGCATCACCCGCAGGACCTGGCCCCACTCGATGTCCCGGTCGTTTTCGTCCATTCCCTCGCCAACCCCCGGCGGCATGTTCCCCGACTGCATAGGCCCGGTTCGGCCGCATGTCACGCCGTCCGCGCAGCCCGTCCGCTCGGCCGGGTTACCCTCATAACGCAGAGGAACGGCCATTCGGCCGCTCCCCGCGTGGAGAACCCGTGCGAAAATCGTCCGGGAACGCCCGTCAGGTGCCGATCCTGCCTCCGCCATTCCGTGTGATCGCCACGATGGACGGGCGCGGCGGCATGTCCGGTTGGAAGTCCGGCCAGCGGGTTGCCGGGTCCGCGAAGGTCGACTCGCGGCCGTGGCCCGGCCAGGTCTTCACATTGTCCGTGCCCGGATGCTGGACGGCGACGAACAGGGTCTCGTCGTCCGGCGTGAAGCAGGGGCCGCACATCTCCGACCCCACCGGTGTGCGGTAGAACAGCCTCGACGCGCCGCGCAACTCGCCGTCGGTCTCCATCGTATAGACGCCGTCGCTGGTCCGGGTATCCTTGAAGGAGTTGCCGTCGGTGGTCACCCACAGGCGGCCCTGGTGGTCGAAGGCGCAATTGTCCGGCATGCCGAACCAACCGTCCTGCGATGTCGCGGGATTGAAGGTCGCCCCGACCTCCGCGATGCCGGGGTCGCCGCACCTCACCAGGATGTTCCAGGCGAACCGTGGGGCGGTGTGGTCGCCGTTCGGGGCCACCATCTCGACGATGTGGCCGAACGTGTTGTTGGCGCGGGGGTTGGCCGCGTCCACCTGCTCGGCGGTGCGGCGGGCGTTGTTGGTCAGCATGACGTAGACGCGCCCGTTGGTGGGGTGCGCCTCCACGTCTTCGGGCCGGTCCATCCGGGTGGCGCCCAGCAGGTCGCCGGCGCGGCGGGTCTCGATCAGCACGTCGGCTTGGCTGCGGAAGCCGTTGGCCTCGGTCAGCGGGCCCTGGCCGTACACCAGGGGCAACCAGTCCACCGAACCGTCGGCGTTGAACCGGGCGACGTGGAGCGTGCCCTCGTCCAGCAGGTTCCTGTTCGCCGCGCGGTCGTTCGGATGGAACCGGCCCGCGGTCACGAACTTGTAAACATAGTCGAACCGCTCGTCGTCGCCGGAATAGGCCGCCACCCGGCCGTCGCCGTTGACCACGATGGTGCAGCACTCGTGCTTGAAGCGGCCCAGCGCCGTCCGCTTCTTCGGCACCGAGTTCGGATCATAGGGGTCGATCTCCGCGATCCATCCGAACCGGTTGGGTTCGTTGGGCTCCTTGGAGATGTCGAAGCGGTCGTGGAACGTGCCCCAATTGTACCCGTTGCCTGGAACGCCCATCCGCTTGTGGTTGCGCGCCTCGGGGTGGTCTTCCGCGATGTTGCCGGTGAAGTAGCCGTTGACGTTCTCCTCGGCCGACAGCCAGGTGCCCCAGGGCGTGGTGCCGCCGGCGCAGTTGTTCAGCATGCCGCGGACCCGGCGTCCCGTCGGGTCGTCGCTTGTCTTCATGCGGTCGTGGCCGGCAGCCGGGCCGGTGATTTCGAACTCGGTCTCGCCGGTGATGCGGCGGTTGTAGGTGCTGTCCTTCACATAGGTCCACTTGCCGTCCGGCCCGCGGCGCACCTCGACCACCGAGCCGCCATGGGCGGCGATTTCGATGTCGATCCGGCGCTTGTCGGTCATCGCGGCCAACTCGGCTTCCCGCCGCTCCACCGGGACGCCGGGGAACATCAGCTCCTCGTCGGTGTACTCGTGGTTCACACCGAGAAGACCGTTGGTGCTGCTGTTGGATCCGCGGGGCAGCGGGAAGTAGCCGAGGAAGTCGTTGTTGTAGCCGAACTGCCGGCGCTGGTCCTCGGGCGTCTGGTTCATCGGGTCGAGGGCCGGGGCGTCGGCGGTGATCGGGTCGCCCCAGCGGATCACGACCTCGGCCGAATACCCCTCCGCGACATGGTGGTCGGCGTCGACGCCGCGCGCGACCTCCTTGAAGGTGTTGCCGCCATGGGCCGCCGCCAGGGCCGGGCGGTCGGCACCCGCCGGCAGGTCGGCCCCGAAGACCGCCCCGACCGCGGCCGTGCCGAGCAGGCCGCGCATCAGGTCGCGGCGGCCAAAGCGCGCCGCGACCACGTCGCCGAAGGTCCCGTTGCCGCTGGGATTGACGCCGACGTCCTCGGCGGCCTCGAACGCTGCGGATTTCAGGCCCTGTTCGCCCGGATGCCTCTTGTCCATGGTTTCCACCGTTTTTTTCCTGGGGCGGCGACAGGGCCGAACCTTTTGGCCGGAGGAGGGCGGTGTGCCGTGGCCGGGACCAGCCTAAGTGACTTCGCCGTCGCACCACCACTGTCCGGACGTAAAGGCGGCCGGAGTGGGCAACTCCGGACGGCGCGGCTGTTGATCCGTTTGGAACGGACCACCGTATCAGCCCCGTGAGGAGGATTTCACCATGCCCGCCCCCATCGTCGTCATTGGCGCCACTGGCGGCGTCGGCGAAGCCCTCGCCCGGCGCCTTGCCAAGGCCGGGCGCCCGTTGCATCTGGTTGCCCGGTCGTCCGACCGGTTGGGGCCCTTGGCCTCGTCGCTGGGGACCGGCCAGGCGGTTGCGGATGTGACCGACACCGTGGCGCTGGAGCGGGCGGTCACCGCGGGCGACATGGGCGACGGCATCGCCGGCCTCGTCTATGCGGTCGGAACCATCACCATCCACCCGCTGAAGCATGTGTCGGCCGACGAACTGGTGCAGGACTTCCGCTTGAACCTGGTCGGAGCCGCCATGGCGGTGAAGGCGGCCGAAAGCGCGCTGCGGCAGGCGAAGGGCTCGGTGGTCCTGTTCTCCACCGTCGCCGTGCGGCAGGGCTTCGCAAACCACGCCGTGATCGCCTCGGCCAAGGGGGCGGTCGAAGGGCTGATGGTGTCGTTGGCGGCCGAATTGGCGCCCGACGTGCGGGTGAATTGCATCGCCCCCGGCCTGACCCGGACGCCGCTGGCGGCGCAACTGACGCGCAGCGAGCAGATGGTCCACGCCATCGCCGGCCTGCACGCCATTCCCCGCCTGGGCGAAGCGGACGACTTGGCCGCGGCGGCCGAGTTCCTGCTGTCCGATCAGGCCGGCTGGATCACCGGGCAGGTGCTGGGGGTGGACGGTGGGCGGTCCACCCTGCGGACCAAGGGGTAAGGGCGCTTTACAACCATCCCGCGCGTGTTCATGCTCGTTCCATGCGCCGCATGATCGTCAACGTAACCGCCACCCTTCCGACCGCGACCCGCAAGATGGGGTCGTGGGGGGTGGTCGTGCGCTGACGCTTCCGTAACGCGCCGCACGCAAGCCCCGCCGGATCCGGACGGGGCCCCTGCAATCCCGGGTCCTCGTCCGCCGGCTTCCGCCAACGGAGGACGACATGACCGACCACCCCATCCGACCCGACATCCACGGCCCCGTGGGCCTGTGCATCCGCGCCGCGCGCCCGGCCGACGCCGAGGGCATCACCGTGCTCGCCAACCTGCCGGGGTTCCGGGCCGGCACGCTGCGCCCGCCGTTCCAGACCGTCGAGGAGACCCGCGCCTTCATCGAGCAGCGGCGGTCGGACAATCTCTGGTTGGTGGCGGAGCTGGACGGCCGCATCGTCGGATCGGCGGGCCTGGAGCGTTTCGCCGGGCGGCGGTCGCATGTGGGCGAGATCGGGATGGGCGTGCACGACGACCACACCGGCTGCGGCATCGGCAAGGCGCTTCTGGCGGCCCTGCTGGACGCCGCCGACAACTGGATCGGCTTGGTGCGGGTGCAGTTGACCGTCTACACCGACAACGCGCCGGCCATCGCGCTGTACAAGCGTTTTGGGTTCGAGGTGGAGGGCACGTTGCGCGCCTTCGCGCTGCGGGCCGGGCGGTACACGGACGCCCTCGCCATGGCCCGCCTGCGCCCGCCGCCGCCGCTGACCGTGTGAGAGCCCAGGGTGGAGCCTGAGACCTTATGCCAGACGGTCGGCCAGCAGCGCCCCGCGCGCCGCCATGAAGTACAGACCCATGTGGTGGGCGATGGCTTGCGGGTGGGCGGCCGTGGGGGGGAGGCCGGCGGCGGCGGCCGCTTCGGCCGGCAGGTCGTAGGTGGCGCAGCCCGGCTCGTACACGGCGACTTCGCGCAGGGTCGGCATCAGGCCGTGGTTGCGCGCCGACAGCATGGTCAGCACGAAGTCCATGACGCAGATGTCGGTGCAGATCCCCACCACCAGCACATGGTTCAGCCGGTTGGCGTTGACCCAGTCCACCACCCGGTTGCGGTTGTCACGGCCGATGGCGCCGACGAAGCCGTTGATGCAGTTCTTGCGGATCAGCGTGGTGTGGGCGCTGTCTTCCAGCCACTTCAGCGTCGGCACCAGATCCTCGTGCCCGGTCCCGCGCTCGCAATGCGGCGGGTAGGGCGGCTCGGGCCGACCAGGCTCGTGGGTGTCGAGGAAGGCCAGGACCGGGCGGTGGCGCTCGTCGAAGGCCCGCGCCAAGCGGTCGGTTTCCTGCACCATCCGGTCGATCTGCTCGTTGGGTCCCATCGGGGCCATCGGCCCGCATCCCACGGTGCAGAACCCGTTCACCTCGTCCACCACCACCAAACCCGTTGGTTCCTTCCAAGGGGTGAAGCCGGTGAACTGGATGGGCATGGCGGCCTGCACCGCCTCCAGCGTGTCCGTGATCTCCGCTCGGCCGAGGGTGAGCGTGTCGACGTCCATGGATGCGTCCTCCCCATATCCACCGGGCATCCGCCAGGGTTCATCCGCCGGGATGGAACAGCGTGGGCCGTCCCTTCATCGCACGCAACAGGCAACCCGCCGGATCGGCATCCCCTGGACGAAAGGGGATGCCCCGGCGGAAGGGTTAAGCGGCAGCGGTTGGTGGGAATGGAAAAGCCCCGCCATCGGCATGGGCGGGGCTTTCCACTTGGCTTGACACTCCCGGCAGGGGGCTGCGTCAGAACCCCGACGGGGCGTCGATGCGGCTCTGCTTGAGCTGCTCGCGGATGTTGCCCTTCAGGCGCTCCAGGCCGTCCTCGGTGTAGGCCTCGGCGCGGGCCACCAGGACGTCCTGGGTGTTGGACGCGCGCAGGAGCCACCAACCGTCCGGCGTCGTCACCCGCACGCCGTCGATGTCGTTGACCTGGGCGCCCGACGCCATCACCCGCGCCTTGATCTCCTCGATGGACTTGAACTTGCGCTCCTCGTCCACCTGGAAGCGGGTCTCGGGCGTGTTGAAGACCTGGGGCAGCCGGTCGCGCAGGGCGGCCAGCGAACCGCCGCGGCGGCTGACCAGCGAGATCAGGCGCACGCCGCAGTACAGCGCGTCGTCGAAGCCGTACCACTTGTCGGCGAAGAAGATGTGGCCGCTCATTTCGCCGGCCAGCGGGGAACCCACCTCGGCCATCTTGGCCTTCAGCAGCGAGTGGCCGGTCTTCCACATCAACGGCTTGCCGCCCAGCCGCGCGACCTCGTCGAAGATGGTCTGGCTGGTCTTCACATCGGCGATGATGGTCCCGCCGGGGTGGCTTTCCAGCACGTCCTGGGCGTAGATGGCGACCAGCTGGTCGCCCCAGACGATGCGGCCCTTCTCGTCCACCGCGCCGATCCGGTCGCCGTCGCCGTCGAAGCCGATGCCGAGGTGGCAGACCTTGTCCGAGACGACCTTCGCCAGATCCTCCATGTTCTCCGGGATCGTCGGATCCGGATGGTGGTTGGGGAAGGTGCCGTCGATCTGGTCGTACAGCAGGTGGTGGGTGCCCGGCAGGCGGGCGGCCATCCGGCGCAGGATCTCGCCGGTGGCGCCGTTGCCGGCGTCCCAGGCCACGGTCAGCGGCGCGTCGCCGTCGTAGTCGGCCAGCAGCCGGTCCACGTAGGCGTCCTTGACGTCGACGACCTCCTCGGCTCCCGACCCGCGGGCGAAGTTGCCGGACTTCGCGATGGTCCCGATCTCCTGGATCATCGCGCCGTACACCGGCTTGTTCTGCAGCACCATCTTGATGCCGTTGTATTCCGGCGGGTTGTGCGAGCCGGTGATCATCACGCCCGCGTCGGCACCCAGCGTCTTGGCCGCGTAGTACAGCATGGGCGTCGGGCCCAGGCCGATGCGCAGCACCACCATGCCGGCCGCCCGCAGGCCCTCGACCATGGCGGCCTCGAGCTCGGGCGAGGACAGGCGGCCGTCGTAGCCGACCGCCACCTTCCGACCGCCGGCACGATCGACCATGGTGCCGAACGCGCGGCCGACCGCCCGGGCGTCGTCCTTGCCCAGCGTCTTGCCGACAATCCCGCGGATGTCGTACTCGCGTAGGATCGTGGGGTGGAAAGTGTAGGCGCCGTCCGTCATCACACCGTCTCCTCGGTCGCGCGGGCCATCTGCATCGCGCGGGTCGCCACCCGTGCCGGGCGGCCGACCGAATGGTACTCGAACCCGGCCTCGCGCATTTCCGCCGGCTTGTAGATGTTTCGAAGGTCGATCATCAAGGGCCGATTGAGCAGGCCGATCACGCGCTCCAGATCCAGCGCGCGGAACTCGTTCCACTCCGTCAGGATCGTCACGCAGTCGGCATCGGCCATGCAGGCATAGGCGTCCTTGGCCCACTCCACGCCCGGCAGCAGCTTCTCGGCCTCGTGGGCGCCGGCGGGGTCGTAGGCGCGGATGCGCGCGCCGGCCTTCTGCAGGGCGGGGACGATGTCCAGCGACGGGGCGTCGCGCATGTCGTCGGTGTTGGGCTTGAACGTCACGCCCAGGACCGCGACGGTCTTACCGTCCACCGACCCGCCGCAGGCCTCGATGATGCGGTCGGCCATGGCCCGCTTGCGCCGGTCGTTCACATCGACCACGGTTTCGATCAGGCGCGTCGGCGCGCCCGCCATCTGGGCCGTGCGGACCAGCGCCAGCGTGTCTTTGGGGAAGCACGAGCCGCCGTAGCCCGGACCCGCGTTCAGGAACTTGCGGCCGATGCGGCCGTCCAGCCCGATGCCCTTGGCCACGTCCTGCACGTCGGCGCCGACCCGGTCGCACAGGTCCGCCATCTCGTTGATGAAGGTGATCTTCATCGCCAGGAAGGCGTTGCCCGCGTACTTGATCAGTTCCGCCGTCTCCAGCGCGGTCATGACGATCGGCGTCTCGATCAGGTAAAGCGGCCGGTAGAGTTGGCGCATCACCTGCCGGGCGCGGTCGCTCTCGGTGCCGATCACCACGCGGTCGGGGCGCATGAAGTCGCCGATGGCGGCACCCTCGCGCAGGAACTCCGGGTTCGAGCAGACGTCGAACTCGGCGTCCGGCCGCGCATTGCGGATGATCCGCTCCACCTCGCGGCCGGTGCCGACGGGCACGGTCGACTTGGTGACGACGACCGTGTAGCCGTCCAGGTGCTGCGCGATCTCCTCGGCCGCCGCGAACACATAGGAGAGGTCGGCATGCCCGTCACCGCGGCGCGACGGCGTGCCGACGGCGATGAACACCGCGTCCGCGCCCTTCATGGCCGGACCCAGCTCGCGCGAGAACGACAGGCGCCCGGCCTTCACGTTCTTGGCGACCAGATCTTCGAGGCCGGGCTCGTAGATCGGGATCTCGCCGCGCTCCAGCCGGTCGATCTTGCCCGCATCCTTGTCGACGCAGACGACGTTGACGCCGAATTCCGCGAAGCATGCACCCGACACCAGGCCAACATAGCCCGTGCCGACCATAACAACGCGCATGAATCCCCCTTATGGTGGCGGCCGGCCGATCGTGTCCGACCGGCCGTTCAGTCGTTGAGGTTCAGTCTTTGAGCAATTCCTTGAGGCGGCCGCGCAGCTTCGACGCCATGTCCGGCCGCCGGAGCGCGAAGGCGACGTTCGCCAGCACGAAGCCCAGCTTGTCGCCGCAATCGAAGCGTTCGCCCTTGAAACGGAAACCATGGAACGGCTGGTGGCCGATCAGACGCGACAGGGCGTCGGTCAGCTGGATTTCACCGCCGGCCCCCTTCTCGAACCGGTTGAGGTGCTCGAACACCTCGGGCTGCAGGATGTAGCGGCCCTGGATGGAGAGATTGGAGGGGGCGACCTCCGGGTCCGGCTTTTCCACCAGACCCTTCACCTTGATCAGACGGCCATCCTCGCCGGCGATGTCCAGGATGCCGTACTTGTTGGTCTGCTCGCGCGGGACCTCGAACACCGAGACGATGTTCCCCCCGACCTCGTTGTAGGCCTCCATCATCTGCGCCAAGCAGGGCGTGTCGTGCAGCACCTGCTCGTCCGGCAGCAGGACGGCGAAGGGCTCGTTGCCGACGAACTCGCGTGCGCACCACACCGCGTGGCCGAGGCCGAGCGGTTCCGGCTGCCGCACATAGGCCAGGTTGCCGGGCGGGATCTGGATGTCCTCCACGATCTTCAGCAGATCGTTCTTGCCGCGGAGCCGGAGCACCGAGCTCAGCTCGTAGTTCAGGTCGAAATGGTCCTCCAGCGGGCTCTTGCCCCGGCTGGTGACGAACACGAACTGCTCGATGCCCGCGGCCCTGGCCTCGTCCACGGCATGCTGGATCAGCGGCTTGTCGGCCAGCGGCAGCATCTCCTTCGGGATCGCCTTGGTAGCGGGCAGAAAACGGGTACCGAGGCCGGCGACGGGGAATACCGCCTTACGGACGGGCTTGGCCATGGGTTTCACTCGCTGTTACGCGGGGCCGCGACGTGGCTTGGCGTGGGCCCCTGCAAATGCCGGCGAGGAATGCCATGCGATGTGGGCATGCGCAACCTCGCTTCAGCCGTGTAGGAGCAGGTCTTTGGCCTGATTGATCCTCGCCGCAAGATAGGTCGACCCGCCCTGATCGGGGTGCACCTTACGCATCAGCCGCCGGTGGGCCTCCTTGATCTCGTCCGGGCCGGCACCGGGCACAAGGCCTAGGATTTCGTAGGCTTCGGCCCGTGTCATGGCACCGTTGCCCGCCGTACCCGGGCCGGTACCCGAGGCGCGGCCCCGCTCCGGGCCGTCACCCGGGGTGCCCCCCGCGGTCCCGGCGTCCGCATCATGGGTGCGCCAGCCGGGGCCGTGGGCGCGGTCCAGGTACGCCTCCAGAACGGACGCCGAGGGCGGGTCGTTCAGACGGCATTCGTCCAGCAGGCGCAGCAGATCGCCCAGCGCCAAGCCGTCCAGCGATGCGCCGGCCTGTTCGCCGTGCAGGATTTCCCCGGACATCGCGCCGGTGTCATGGTCGAGGACCATGCGGAGGTAAGCCGTTTCCACCGACGAGCTTTGTCCCGGCGACGGGGGACGGTTGGCATGGGACCGGGGCGCCCATACCCGCCGGGCCAGGGGGACCAGGACCGTCGCGGCGGCGATCAGGATCCCGAACCGTCCGGTGATCGCCAGTGTGGCAACAGCGGCGACGACCGCAACCACCGCCATGGCCCGCAGAACCCGCGCAAGCCATCCGGGATCGGCCCGCATGAAGCCGCGCAGCAGAAGGGCGCCGCCCACGAGCAACCCGAAACCGAGCAGGAAGACCGAGAGCACGCCGCCTCCTACCGGCGACCGACCTGGGATGCCAGGCGGAGGACCGGGGCCGACCGGCCGCGGCTGTAGTCCGCAAGGGCGGCGTGGCCGCCGGCCGCATAGACGGCGACGGCCGACAGCAGCTCCTTCAATTGCTGCGCACTGTTGGCGTCGAACGGGCAGTAGGCGCCACCGGACAGCCGTGCGATCTGCTCGAACGCCCGCCGGGCCACGGGCTCGCCCCCCTCGTGGAAGAGGAAGACCGGGACCCCGCGCAGGCCCAGCTCGCCCGCAAGGTGGCAAAGCCGGTCGACATCCTCTTCCATGCAGTCGCCGACGAAGACCAGGGCATTCACCTTTTCCCGGTCCGTTTCGGCCAGGCAATGCTTGAGAACCCGCGCGATCTGGGTCTGCCCGCCCTGGCAGGTGACCTTCGACATCAGGCGGAGAAGCTCCGGCCCGCTCGACAGCCAGGGGCTGGCGGCACACTCCCGGAACCCGCGGTAATAGACGAGTTGGAGGTTCAGGCCGCCCAGCGACGCGGTCGCCTCGAACATTTCGCCCTGGATGCCCATCGCCCTGTCCCAGGTCGGCTGGCGGCTGGCGGTCGCATCCAGGGCGAACATCAGCCGGCCGCGGCGGCCGGCCACGCGCGGCGGCGGCGGGGTCGCCGCCACCTTGTGCAGGAAGGCCTGCACGTCGCCCCGAGAGTCCGGGGTTCCGGATTCCCGGTTCTGCGTCGGAAGGTTGGTGGTCTTGTCGGCCATCGGTCCCGTCCCCGCCTTGGCGCGTCGCCACCCCTCTGAAATGGGGGCGGGGACGGGTCTCCGGAAGGAGCGTTCAGGGTTCACGGAAGACCCACGCCGCCTGGGGGCGGCCCAAGCGGCGTGGGATCGGCAAAGCGGCCGGATGCCGGTGTGGTGGATCAGGCGGTCTCGTGGACCAGAAGCGCTTCGAGGTCGGCCACCGCGGCTTTCAACTGGTCGACCGCGGCCACCGCCCGCGGCTGGATGGCGGCAAACGCGTCGTCCGGGGCCAAGCGCAGCTCCTCGACGCGTGCAAGTGCGCGGTTCAGCAGCCCGCGGGCATTGTCCAGTGCCGGTTGCACGGTGTCGTCTGTTCCCGTCCGGAGATACCGGATTGCTGCCGTGCGCAGCCTGTCCAGCGCATCCTCCGCACGCCTGACGGCCCCCGCGAGGGAATCCTCGATGGTGCTCCGGTCTAGGCTATTCATATGCAAATCCTTCGTTTTCCGAGTGCGGTGCCTCGTCCGCAGGCGCGGAAACAAGGCGTGGCCGTTTCCGGTTCCGGGCTGTCCGCGTCCTTATTTCTCTTATGAATTTGCATCCGTTTTGAGGTTGTGTCTGCAATCTATAATTTAAACTTGCAAAAAGATAGCCGCAATGGAATGCATAATCTGCTATTTATTATCCTCTCGAAATGTTTGTCTCGATAAGGATTTGTTGCGTCGACGTCGCGGAACCAGAAGTCTGGCATACATAACAGTTCCGCTTCGGGCCGGCTGCTCCTGTCAATTGGCTATCATCCCTTCGAGCGTTTCCAGGCGGTCGGCCTCCCCCGCCGGTTTGTCCCACCGAATACGGCTGATCCGGGGGAAGCGCATCGCGACCCCGGATTTGTGGCGTGGCGAGCGGTGCACGCTGTCGAAGGCCACCTCGAAGACGAGCCGCGGTTCCACCTCGCGCACCGGGCCGAACCGGGCGAGCGTGTTGTTGCGGATCCAGCGGTCGAGCCGGCCCAGCTCCTCGTCGGTGAAGCCGAAATAGGCTTTGCCCACCGGCACCAGCTCGTCCCCGCGCCAAGCCCCGAACGTGTAGTCGGAGTAGTAGGAGGAACGCTTGCCATGGCCGCGCTGGGCGTACATCAGCACGCAGTCGAGCGTCAGTGGCCCCCGCTTCCACTTGAACCAGGGGCCTTTCGGCCGGCCCGCGGTGTAGGGGCTGTCGGCGCGCTTCAGCATCAAGCCTTCGATGCCGTTCCCGCGGGTCTCGGCCCGGATGGCCGCCAACTCGTCCCAATCGCGGAAGGGCACCCGGGGCGACAGGTCCATACCCGCAGGGCATGTCCGGTCGTACCAGGCTTCCAGCCGTGCGCGGCGCTGTTCGAACGGCAGGGCGCGGACATCCTCGGCCCCGTCGAACAGAATGTCGTACAGGCGCACCCAGGCCGGATACTCGCGCATCAGCTTGGCCGAGACCTGCTTGCGGTTCAGGCGTTGCTGCAAATCGTTGAAGGGGGCCACGGCGCCGTCCCGCACGACCAGGAGTTCGCCGTCGAGCACGGCTTCGAACCCGATCCGATCCACCACGTCGGGGAAGCCGCCCCCCACATCCTCGCCGGTGCGGGAATACACGCGCACACGCCCGCCCCTGGATGCCACCTGCACCCGGACCCCGTCCCATTTCCATTCGGCCCGGTAGGCGGCAGGGTCGAGGGCACGGATGTCCGCGTCCTCCAGCGGATGGGCCAGCATCAACGGACGGAAGCCGGCGCGGTCGTCGGGTGCCGGCCGTTCGGCCCGGCCTTCCAGCCACGCGAACAGATCCTGGTAGGGCGGCTCCAGCGCGTGCCAGATCTCCTCCACCTCGTCCACGGTCCGGCCGCCGTATTCGGCCAGCGCCGTCTTGGCAAGGCGGGCCGACACGCCCACCCGCATGGCGCCCGTGATCAGCTTCAGCAGCGCATGGCGCCCTTCGGGCTCCAACGCATCCAGCCATCCCTCCACCAGCGCCGGAACGCGGGTGCGGGGGGCGGCACGCAACGCGTCCACCACATCGCTCAGGCTCGGTGCCCGGTTCGGTCCCGGCCGCGGCGGCCAGATCAGCGAGACGGTTTCCGCCAAGTCGCCGACGAAATCGTAGGACCAGGCGAACAGGGCGGGGTCCACCCGCGACAGCACCAGCGTGCGCACCGTACCGGGCTTGGCATGCGCAAAGCGCAGACTCTCCGTCAGCGCCGCCAGCGCCCATCCGCGCTCCGGGTCGGGGGTGTGCCGGAAATAGTCCGCGAGCAGGCGCAGCTTGCCGTTCCGCGAGGGGGTGAACACCAGCCCGTCGAGCAGCCGTGCAAAGCGGTTCACGCTTGCTCCCCTCCGTCGGGTGGTGGATCGGCGGAGGGCGGACCGTCATCGTCGGCGGCTTCCCCCTGGCCTTCTTCGTCGAAGCCGACCAGGGCCAGCGCCCGGGCCCGGATGCCCATGGCCGTGGCCGCGTGGCACAGGGCCTCCTCACGGCCGTGGGTCACCCACAGCTCGGCGCAGCCCACCTCCCGCACGGTGTCCAGAAGCTCGTCCCAATCGGCGTGGTCCGAGACCACCAGCGGCAGCTCCACACCGCGTTGGCGGACCCGCTGGCGCACCCGCATCCAGCCCGAGGCCAGGCCCACCACCGGGTCCGGGAAGCGGCGGGCCCAGCGGTCGGCCACCGCCGAGGGCGGGCACAGGACGATCTCGCCCCGGAACGCCTCCTTCCGGCCCGCCGCCACCGGCAGCAACGGCCCCAGCTCCACACCCAGCCGTTCGTACAGGTCGCAAAGGCCTTGCAGCGCCCCGTGCAGATGGATCGGCCGGTCCCCCCATCCGGCCGCCCGGATCAGCCGGATCAGGCGCTGGCATTTGCCGAGCGCGTAGGCGCCGACGATGTGCGCCCGATCGGGGGACAGTGCCACGCTGTCCAGCAGCTTGCGCACCTCGCCCAGGTCCGGCGGGTGGCGGAACACGGGCAGCCCGAACGTGGCCTCGGTCACGAACAGGTCGCAGCGGACCGGCTCGAACGGGGAACAGGTGGGGTCGGGCCGCCGCTTGTAATCCCCCGAGACCACCACCCGGCTGCCCTTGTGGTCCAGCACCACCTGCGCGCTGCCCAGCACGTGGCCGGCCGGGACCAGACGCACCTCCACGTCCCCGATGCGCAGGGGCTCGCTGTAGGGCAAGGGGTGCAGGGTTCCGCCGGCGGCCTCGCCATAGCGCGCCCGCATGATCGCCAGCGTTTCGGGCGTCGCCAGTACGGCCTTGTTGTTCGGGCGCGCGTGGTCGGCATGCCCGTGGGTGACCACCGCCCGGGCCACCGGCCGGATCGGGTCGATGTGGAACTCCGGGCCGCCGCCGGGCGGCCGGACGAGCAGGCCTCCCCCGTCCGAAGGGTGCGCAGGCGCGATCCACGTCCGCGGTGGTGGGGGTGGTGCGAAGGCCATGGAATGGAATATGGCGTCCGCGCGCAGACCTGTCCAAACGGTGCCGGATGCGGGCGGCCTCCGCCTGCGCTATGGTCGGTCCATTCCACGAAGCGGTGGGGCTTGGAGCCTATGTCGGAGCGGCTGCACGAATACCTGTCGGTCTCATCCGAGGTGGCGCGGGCGCTTGGTCTGGGCCAAGCCGTGGTCGCATTGGAGTCCACGGTCATCTCGCACGGTCTTCCGCATCCCGTGAACCTGGAACTCGCGCGCCGGGTCGAGGCGGTGGTCCGTGCGGGCGGGGCGGTTCCGGCAACGGTGGCCGTGCTGGACGGCCGCATCCGCGTCGGCCTGGACGACGAGGACCTGCAACGCCTGGCGACCGAGCCCGGAGTCCGCAAGCTCAGCCGCCGGGATCTGCCCATTGCGCTGGCGGAGGGGCAGGCCGGGGCGACCACGGTGGCCGCCACCATGATCGCCGCCGATCTGGCCGGCATCGCCGTGTTCGCCACCGGTGGCATCGGGGGCGTCCACCGTGGGGCCGAAGCGAGCTTCGACATCTCCGCCGATCTCGAGGAGCTGGCCCGCACCTCCGTGTGCGTGGTCAGTGCCGGGGCGAAGTCCATCCTGGACCTTCCGAAGACGCTGGAGGTGCTGGAGACCCGCGGCGTTCCGGTGCTTGGTTGGCGGACCGACCGGTTCCCGGCCTTCCACGCAGTCGATAGCGGGCTTCCCGTCGACCAACGGGTGGAGGGGGCGGATCAGGTCGCCCGCATCCTGCGCGCCAAATGGCATTTGGGTCTGGACGGCGGTGTGCTGGTGGCGAACCCGGTTCCGGCGTCCGCCGCCCTGGACGGCGCAGTGGTGGAGCAGGCCGTTGCCCAGGCGATGGCCGAGGCCGCGGCCCAGGGCGTGACCGGCAAGGCGCTCACGCCGTTCCTGTTGTCGCGGCTGGACGCGCTGACCAGTGGCCGGAGCGTCGCCGCCAATGTGGCGCTGCTCGAAGCCAATGCGGCCATCGGGGCTGAAATCGCCGTCGCCTATGCCCGATTGGACGCGGAAAGGTCGCTCCCCCGCACCACTCCGAACGCGAAGCGGGGGGACAGGGGCCGGATCGCCTGACCGGCCCGGGGGGCCGGAATGGGGCCCCCATACCGTCGAGTGCTTGTCTCCATGCGCACGGCGGGTTCCTCAAACGCCGGCGCTCCGCTCGGGCGAACGCGGCAACAGGCGCGGCGGCATCAGGCGGTGGATTGGAAGTCCCCTGCGACATAGATGAAGCGCGGCACCCCATCCCGGTCGGCGACGGGGCAGTGTAAAAATTCGTACCGCACGTACGCCCGGCCGCGGCGGCCGAAATTGCCCCGGTTCACCACGCAGACCCGTTGGTCCAACACCATGTCGTACACCGCACGGATCTCGTGGACGATCGGCTCGGGTCCAAATCCGGATAGAAGGCGGCCGGTGAAGTCGAAGCCGTAGGCATCGACGACCCGTGTGCCGACCAGGCGGTACCGGTAGTCGCCCGTGATCCGTTCGGCAATGGCGATCCAGGGATAGAGGCGCGGCGCCTCCAGCGGGTCGAACGCATTCTTCAGCGGCAGTGCTTCGTTCAGGCGCTTGGACGTCCAAATCTCGTGGAACGTCTTCAGACGCGGCGACGAGATCTCATCCGGGGACCCGAGCGGTTTGGGTTGGAACATGGAGGAATCCGGACTTCGGGCGGCACCGCGCAACGCACACGCTTACAATCGCAGGTCATAACGATCCCGCCCCACGGGATCAACAATGCCGATCCTTCGGTTTAACCCGCAGGTGGCTCGCCGGCGGCCGCCGGATCGATTTCCCGTCCGCGCACATCCCAGTGTGATCCAGGATCCTCTTCCCCCCTTGTTCAAGGGTTGGTTCGCCCAGCGCGGTTGGACCCCGCATCCGCACCAGTTGGACATGCTGGCCGCGGCCCGGGAGGGTGCGTCCACGCTGCTGATCGCACCGACGGGCGGCGGCAAGACGCTGGCGGGATTCCTGCCGACCCTGGTGGAGCTGGCGGAACGGCCGCGCGAAGGGTTGCACACCCTCTACATCTCGCCCCTGAAGGCGTTGGCCGTGGACGTGCAGCGGAACCTTGAGCAGCCCGTGGCGGAGTTGCGGCTGCCGCTCCGGGCCGAGACACGCACGGGCGATACGCCCCAGGCCAAGCGGGACCGCCAGCGCCGGAAGCCCCCGCAGGTGCTGATGACCACGCCCGAAAGCCTGGCGCTGATGATCAGCGACCCGGAGGCCCGGACCCTGTTCGCGGGTCTGCGTGCGATCATCGTGGACGAGCTGCATGCCCTGGTCGGCGGCAAGCGTGGCGACCTGTTGGCGTTGGCCTTGGCGCGGCTGACCAGGCTGGCACCCGGCGCACGCCGTGTGGGCCTGTCCGCCACGGTCGCGCACCCCGATGCGCTGGCCGCCTTCCTGTCGCGCACCGGGCATGCCGATGGCGGCGACGTGCGCACGGTGCTGGGCCGCGGCGGCGCGGCGGCGGATGTCGAGATCCTGGTGCCGCCGGAGCGGCTGCCCTGGGCCGGGCATACGGGGCTGCACGGGTTGCGCGCGGTGTACGACCGCATCCGGCGCGCGGGCACGACGCTGGTCTTCGTCAACACCCGGGCACAGGCCGAACGGGTGTTCCAGGGACTGTGGCGGTTGAACGACGAGGGCCTGCCCATCGCCCTGCATCATGGCAGCCTGGCGGCCGAACAGCGCCGCAAGGTGGAAGCCGCCATGGCCCGCGGCGCCCTGCGTGCGGTGGTCGCCACCTCGTCGCTCGACCTCGGCATCGACTGGGCGGCGGTGGACCTGGTGGTGCAGATGGGGGCGCCCAAGGGGGCGAGCCGTCTGATTCAGCGCATCGGCCGCGCCAACCACCGGCTGGACGAGCCCAGCCGCGCCGTGCTGGTGCCCGCCAACCGGTTCGAGGTGCTGGAATGCCGCGCGGCGTTGGAGGCGGTGGCGGCGGGTGATCTGGACGGCGATCGCCCGCGGCCCGGCGGGCTCGACGTGCTGGCCCAGCACATCCTCGGCACGGCCTGCGCCGCGCCTTTCGACCCGGACGAGCTTTATGCCGAGGTGCGGACGGCCGCCCCCTATGCCGATCTGTCCCGCCGCGACTTCGACGACGCGGTGGCGTTTGTCGCCACCGGCGGCTACGCGCTCCGTGCCTACGACCGGTTCCGGCGCTTGGAGGAGGATGGGACGGGGCGGCTGAAGGCGGCCTCGCCGACGGTGGTGCGGCAGTACCGGCTGAACGTCGGGACCATCGTCCAGGAAACGATGCTGAAGGTCCGCCCGACCCGGGGGCCGGTGTTGGGCGAGATCGAGGAGTGGTTTGTCCAAGGGCTGGTGCCGGGCGACACCTTCCTGTTCGCCGGCCAGCTCCTGAGGTTCCTGGGCGTCCGCGAAACGGAGGTGCGGGTGGCCCGGGGTGGTGAGGGGGACCCCAAGATCCCCGCCTATGCCGGTGGCCGGATGCCGCTCACCACCCGTCTCGCGGACCGGGTGCGGACCATGCTGGCCGATCCCGCGGGCTGGGGCGGTCTTCCGGCCGAGGTCCGGGAATGGCTGTCTCTGCAACGGCACCGCTCGATCCTGCCCGGCACCGGCGGGCTCCTGGTCGAGACCTTTCCGCGCCGGGGCCGCCAGTTCCTGGTGGCCTATTGCTTCGAAGGCCGGAACGCCCACCAGACGCTGGGCATGCTGCTGACCCGGCGGATGGAGCGCGAAGGGCTGGGGCCGCTCGGGTTCGTCGCCACCGACTATGTGCTTGCGGTGTGGAGCCTGCGGCCGGCCGGTGTGGCGCCGGGGCAGATGGACCGCCTGTTCGACCCGGACATGCTGGGCGACGACCTGGAGGACTGGATGGCGGAAAGCTCCCTGCTCCGCCGCACCTTCCGCAATGTCGCAATCATCTCGGGCCTGATCGACCGCAAGCACCCCGGTCAGGAGAAATCCAAGCGCCAGCTGACCATGAGCACGGATCTGGTCTACGACGTGCTTCGCCGGTACGAACCCGACCACATCCTGCTGCGCGCCACCCGCGCCGATGCCGCCGGCGGACTGACGGATGTGCGGCGCCTGGCCGACATGCTGGCGCGCATCAAGGGGCGCATCCTCCACAAGAGCCTGGACCGGGTGTCCCCGCTGGCCGTTCCCGTCCTGCTGGAAGTGGGGCGCGAGCCCGTCCACGGTTCCGCCATGGACGAACTCCTGGCGGAAGCGGAACGCGAACTGATCGACGAGGCTATGCCCCGGACCGAAACGCCGGACGGTCGGACGTTCGCTCCTGGCGGATGAGGCGCAGCAGCGCCACCGCCAGCCCCGCAACCAGGACGATCCAGCCCGGCCGAAGCGCGCCCTCCGCGTCGAGGTTGGCCGCCAGGACCAGGTCCGGCGGGGCACCGAACGAAAGCCACGGGCCCAGGGGCTCGGCCGGCATGGTGGCGACTGCCGTGCCGACGGCCAGCCCGGCGAGCGTGACGGAACCAAGACCGCGCCCGTCGCGCCGTCGTGCATTCCGGACCCGTCCTGCCATCCCCCACGCGAACAGGCCGGCCAGGACCGTGGACGCCCACGCGTCCAGCTTGGACGGTATGACGTGGTGGGCCAGGGAGGGGACGCCGACCGCGTAGACGGTCCGGTGCAGCCGGCGCCGACATCGGGAGCCGCGCCACGAATCCGACCGCCAGATAGGGCCGCAGCACGATCTCGGCCGCGCCCGGCCCAGGTCGAAGGCCTGGTCGGCCGCGTAAGCCAGCAGATGCGCGACCGCATAGGCGAAGGCACCCACCTCCACCATCCGGCGAACCGTGACCAGCCCGGCCCAACGGGCGGCCTGGCGCAACGGAATGACGGCGAGTGACAGCCGCCGGAAACGCTCCGCTCCGTTCCCCAGCTCGTCGATGGCCGCGTCGTCGGGCCGTGGGCCGAGCGAGCCCGTGGCGGCCCCCACCGCAACCGCCAGCCCCTGCGGGCCGCAACGCCAGGGACGTGGCGGCCCGCAGGGGCTGGTACGTGCCGTCGCGGCATCCCCGTCCGACGGTGTGCGTGTGAGGGGGTATGCCAAGCGGGCAGTACCCCCTTATGGGTTCATTAACCCTGATGGCGGCACCTTGCGGGCCTGTCCCCGCAGCCCGCAGCCGCCATGCGCCCCTCCCTCCGACCCATAGCTCGTTCCGGCCGCACCGGTCCGTCCGGATGGGCCTTCGGCATCGGATTGCCGGCCGGTCTGCTGGCGGCGTTCGTGGCCGCCTATGCGGGGCAGCGGTCCTTCATCTACCGGGCCGTCGACTTCGTGGCCGAGCCGTCGCTGTGGCAGGCCGGCGACTTGTCGGTGGTCCGGTACCGTACGGCCGACGGGTTGGAACTGGCCGGCTGGTATGCGCCGCCGGGCGATCCGGCCAAGCCGACCATCCTCTATTTCTCCGGCCGGGAAGGGCACCTGGGCCTGCAAGCCGCCAAGCTCCGCCGTTTCCTGGACGAGGGCTACGGCGTGATGATGGCCGGATACCGCGGCTACGCCGGCAATCCCGGCCGGCCGTCCGAGCTTGGCCTGCACACCGATGCGGCCGCAGCCGCCGCGTTCCTGGCCGCGCAGGGTATCGCCGCCGACCGGACCCTGGTCTGGGGCTATTCGCTGGGCACCGCAATGGCGACGCGGGTCGCCGCCGCCGCCCGGTTCGCCGGGCTGGTTCTGGAGGCGCCGTTCGAAAGCATTCCGGCGGTCGTCCAGGCGCACGCCCGCTGGACCTTCGGGCCGCTGATCTGGGACCGTTTCAACACCCGCGCGGTGATCGCCGAGGTGGCCAGCCCCATCCTGATCCTCCACGGTTCCCACGACCGGGTCATCCCCTGGACCCATGGGGTCGCGCTGAGCCGCGCCGCGGGGGACAGGGCCGAGCTCGTGCTGCTGCCCGGCGCCGGCCATGGCGATACCCAGGACTTCGGCGCACTCGACCATGTGGCCGACTTCCTGGGCCGTGTCGCGCCGACGACGCCATCGGCCGAGCCCGACACGATCTGGGCCGAGCGGGACACCGAGGTGGCATCATAGGGCGCAAGCCGTCCAAGTCCGGCGCACCCGGGTGGGGTTGCCCTCGCACCTGGGGGGCACATCGCGGTTTCCACCATTCGCGCCTCCGGTGCAACGGTCGCTTCACCGGCGATCCCTTCGGAACGGTCGGACCGGTCGGCTTCCGGTTGGTGTGGACCCCGTGTTCGGCTGCCATCACGGCCCGGGCTAGTAACTAAAAAAACCCCGGCAGCCGCAGCTGCCGGGGGCGCTTCGTCCGCTCCCTGCACCCGGGTCAGACCAGCCAGATGGTGGTCGCCGTGCCGTCCCAACCCGGACCGTCCAAGGCGTGGCCGGGCGGTTCGTTCATGCCGTCAAGGTGAGACCCCGTCGTTTCGGGCCGCCGATCCGACCGGCCTTGGCGCATTCGCGAGGAACCGTCAGCCTCCCGTCGGGCGCCAGCACCGGTCCGAGCGGGGCAGGGGCTGTATCCAATCGGAGGGGCAAACCCTGGGCCACGTTCCCGGACAGGGGAGGGAACAATAAAGGTTGCTTTCAACCCCAGAACGGGTCGGGCAACGGGATATTCTTGTGCCAGGGATCAAGTGGATCCCCCGGATGGAAGGCGCTGTGGACCGCGGGCTCATCATGATCCGGTGGATCGGCCATCGACAGGGCAGCCAATGATGAGGCCGGAGCGTCGGCTGTCCTATTGATCATCGGCACGTCCGGTGACACGGTCGTGGCAAGTGCCCCCTTGCTTGGCTGCGCACTGTGTCCGACCACCGCATCAATCGTGCCATCGCCGTCTGTGTCGGCGGAGGTGCGTTCCGCTATGTGGAAATCAATCCTGCCATCGGCATCAATGTCGATACCGACAAGGACAAGGCCGGGCTTAATGACCGGTGTCGGGGTACCGGCTGTGTCGTTTTTCCCAACAATGACGGCGCTCCCCGTCTCGGAGACAGGTATCAAAACCACGGTCCCACCGCGGGTATCCAGGTCCAATCTGTCCGTCGCGATATCGAAGTCGGCGACATAGTCTTTGAGCTCGACGGGTTGTCCGGCCTGGGCCACTTCTTGCCACTCGTCGAGCAGACTGGCTGTGATCACAAAGCGGTCGGCCCCATGTCCGCCGACGGCGCGGTCGCCCGTGGAAATGAAAATCACATCGTCGCCGTCGCCGCCGACCAGCAGGTCCCGCCCATTGCCACCGTGGAGTGTGTCATTCCCACTCCCGCCGTCGAGCCGATCGTCCCCATCGCCGCCCTCAAGCCGATCGTCCCCATCGCCACCGAAAAGCCGATCGGACCCGGCACCACCGTGCAACGCGTCGGCCCCACCACCGCCTTCGATCGTGTCGTCCGTTGCCCCGCCTTCAACCCGGTCGTCGCCTTCGGTTCCGGCGATGTACTGGCCGATGTCATCTCCCAGCGGCTCGCGTGTCGCCACCGCCATCCCCTCACCGACCGGCCAGTGCAAACCCTCCGTCAAAGACACCGCGATTAGGGTGCTCAGCCATGCCACGGTCGCGGTTTGGGTCGGGCGCTCCGAAGCCGCCGGACGTGCCGCCTCATTGTTCTGCCTGCCGTCCAACACGGCCGCGTTTTCGGCCATCCGGGCACTGTTGCGCTCCACCGCCGGTCCCTCCGCGAACGGCACCACGGACGCGGCGTCCTCGGCATCGCTGCTTTCCGGCGGGACCGTGTCGGCGGCTTCCTCCCTGGCCGGCTCTTTGGCCTGGACCGGTTCCGTGGATAGGAAGAAATCCGTGACAAGAACGAGCGCGGCCAGGATGAGCGGCGGGGGGGGGCGGGTGTCGCTGCCGGTCCGCCGAGTGTCCGGCGGATCCCCGAGCACCTGCAGCATCAACTCACGAAGGTTCTCACCCTCAAGGACGAGATCCTCCGCCATGTGGTGGACAACGAAGCGGCCGGCGATCCGGGCGACATGCGCCAACACCTCGCCGGTGGTCGGGTGGGAGACGACGAACCAGGGGTCGCCCGCATCACTGACACCACGGGCCGTCTCCGGCAGCAGGTTCTGTGCGGCCAGCCCATGCATCAGGCGCAGCAGTTCGCCCTTTTCCTGATCGGTCCAGTCCCCGTTGCGCGCAATGGTGCGCGTTATATGGATTACGTCGCCCAATCCAGCCCCCACCGTCCTGTGCCCGGCTCCCCCAGGGGTCCATCATTCCGCCGCGTCGGCCTCGTCCGGGAAGAGCAGGGGAAAGATGTCCGGCTCGTAATATTTCAGAAGAGTTTTAGCGAACTCGTGGGTGGGCACGCCGATCGCCTGCGCCCACGATTTGAAATGTTCCGATGGGACGCGGCCGTGGCCGCCCTCGACCTGGGACACGAAAGTATAATAGCGAAGTCCAACCCGTTCCGCGACCTGAGCTTGCGTCAGCCCCGCATGCTCGCGCTGGGCACCCAGCCATCTCCCGGCTTGCCGCCGCAATTGCCGCGCATGCTCCGCCTTCGGGCTCTCTTCGGGGCGGGTTCGCTTCCGCGTTGCCGTCTTCTCCATTGCTGCACCCCCAGGCCACTGCTGGCGCGCATGATCGCATCCCTCCGCGTCGGCAGCAAGTTTGAATTTACATATGGATAGTTTCAAGAAACCTTGACATGCAGTTCAAGTTTCAAACTTACTGTACAAGCTGGCAGCCGAATCCGAGGCTTGGCAGCGCTCTGCAACCGGATACGAGGAATTGGAAATGTCGAAGCCCTGGCCTCTCCATCTGCTAGGCCACCCTGTTGCCGGCAACCCGTATGTTCCCGTCGCCAACCCCGGCGAGACGTTGGCTCTGGGCAAGGGTCTTGCGCCTGCCCATGGCGAGTCGGTTCCGTTCAATATCGTGAAGGGGACGGACGGCGATGATGCCCTGGTAGGGGGGGGTGGTGTCGACCGGTTGGACGGGTTGGCCGGGAACGACCGCCTGACCGGCAACGCCGACGACGATTTTCTGGTCGGCGGCCTGGGCAATGACACCTTGGTTGGCGGTGCGGGCCGGGACACCTTTGCCTTTTTCGACGCCGACCTCGCCACCGCCCAGCACGACGTGATCGAGGACTTCGAGGCCGGCGTCGACCGCCTTTCCATCAGCCTGCCGTCCGGGGCTGGTTTCGAGGCCGTGCAGGTTGGCGGGAACGTCGAAATCCGCTTCGACACCGGCAGCGTGGTCGAAGTGCGCAATGCCACGGTCGAGGCTGTCGAATCCTCGATTGACGTCATCAGGAATACCAACCTCACCGTGGATTTTGATCTGGCCATCCTGCCGGCTCGCCCGGTTTCCGGGGGGCCGATCAACCAGGTCGTCGGCTCCGTGGGCGACGATGTGCTGACCGGCACCTCCGGACTCGATGAAATCTTCGGCGGCGAGGGCAACGATCGCCTGAGTGGCGCAGCCGGTGCCGACATTCTGAACGGCGGTGGCGGCAACGACACCCTCAGCGGTGGCGAGGGCGATGACCTGTTCGTCTTCGCAGGGCTGAAGGCCGGTGAGTTGGACACCATCACCGACTTCCAGGTCGGCGATGCTCTCAGCTTCGTCTTCCCCGTCGCGGAAAGCACCGGGATGACCCAGGTCGGCGATGATGTCCATATCGGCTTCGAGAGCGGCGGCACCGTCGTGGTCCAGAACGCGCTGCTGGACGAGGTTTGGGCAGCGACCCGCTGGGGCCTCACCCTGGACGAGGTCGCAGAGAAGAACCTCGTTCTGCCGGCAGAGCCATGGCGGGACGAGATCGGGCAAGGAACCGTCCTGAAAGTGGCCAACGCTCCGTTCCAGGACGGAAACATCTGGCACTTCTTCTAAGGTCTGCCGGACGGCCAGGGCCCGCCACTCCCCAGGCGGGCCCATGGGTTTTCGGCACGATGACGCCGGCCAATGGATGGCGTAGGTCGTGCCCTAGCGATCGAACGACCCGATCATCTCCGCGAAGCCGGAGGGATCCTCGTCCGGCCAGAGGTGTCCCACGCCGGGCACCTCGACGTGTCGGGCGGACCGGATGCACCGCGCCGCCGCCCGCGACGGGATGGCGAACACCGGCCGCGTTCGCGAACCCCACACGATTGAGACGGGAGCCGCCAGCGTGCCGAGGTCGTCGGCGCCGATCTGCGGAGGCGGTTCCTGCGCGAGAAGGCGCGGCATCGAGTGGGCGTTGTCGAGGATGATGTCCCGGGACATGGACGGCTGGTCGTCGAAATAGCCGGGACCGCCGGATCCGTCGATCAGCCGGCGGACGGCCTCGATCCTGTCGCCCCGGCCCGCGGCCTCGAAGATCGGGCCGAACATGGCTTGGGCGTCCTGGCCGAATGCGGCCAACTCGTCGGGGTCGGTGACATAGGTCGGCACCCCGGGCTCGTACACGATCACACGGGTGAACAGGTCGGGTTCCCGCAAGGCGGCATGGAACGCCGCATGCCCGGCATAGGACCAGGCGACAAGCCGTACCGGACCGATGCCCAGCGCCCGGACGAAGGCGATCAGATCCTCGGCGTGCGTGGCGACCCCGAACGGCGGGCCGTCCTCGCGCCAGGGCGTCGTGCCGAACCAGCGCTGCGTCGGCGCGAGGCAGCGATGGCGCGCCGACAGGATGGCACTGTGCCGCTGCCATGTCCGGTGATCGCCCAGCGCCCCGTGCAGGAGCAGGAGGGGCGGCCCGGTCCCCTCGTCCGTATAGGGGAACACATCCTCGCCGAGGGTGATGTGACGCAACATGATGTGATCTCGAATGCGGAAGGCTCGTTCTCACCCCACCAAATGACTTGGGCGCCCGAATGGAGCGCCCAAGCCGTTCCGATGGACAATCGCGGACTGTTTAGCTGCAGCCCGTCGTGCTGCCGCAGGTGTCGCACTTCAGGCAGGTGCCGTTGCGGACCAGCGTCATGTTCTGGCACTCGGGGCAGGGGTCGCCCTCGTAGCCCTTGGCGCGGGCCATCTGGATCGCCTCGACCCGGCCGTTGACGCCGTTCGACGACACCGCGCCGCCATAGGACGTGCCCACCATGCCCGGCGTGCCGCTGCCGACGGTGGCGACCGCCGCGATGGCCACGGGGGCCGGGGTTTCGGCCGCCGGGGGCTCCGCGCCGCCGCGCAGGACCTTCAGGTTGCCGCGGACGAAGCCCGTCGACACGACCTTGTGGGCCTGGGTGGCGGTTTCAACGGCCATCGCCAGCTTGCCTTCGGTCTCGCCGCCGCCCATCGAATCGGGGGCCAGGTCCTCGGGCGTGGCGTGCGCCAGATCGGTGCGCGCCAGGTACGAGATGGCCAGTTCGCGGAACACGTAGTCCAGCACGCTGGTCGCCATCTTGATGGTGTCGTTGCCCTGCACCATGCCCGACGGTTCGAAGCGGGTGAAGGTGAAGGCCTCCACATACTCCTCCAGCGGCACGCCGTACTGCAGGCCCAGCGAGATCGCGATGGCGAAGTTGTTCATCAACGACCGGAAGGCGGCGCCCTCCTTGTGCATGTCGATGAAGATCTCGCCCAGGCGGCCGTCCTCGTACTCGCCGGTGCGCAGGTACACCTTGTGCCCACCGACGATGGCCTTCTGCGTATAGCCCTTGCGACGGTGCGGCAGCTTCTCGCGCTCGGCCATCGCCACGCGCTCGACCACCCGCTCGATGATGCGCTCGGCGGCGGCGGCGGCCTTCGCCGCGGCCGGGGCCTGGGCGATCTCCTCCACCGCCTCGACGTCGTCCTCGTCCTCGGCCAGGACCTGCGCCGACAACGGCTGCGACAGCTTCGAACCGTCGCGGTACAGCGCGTTGGCCTTCAGGCACAGGCGCCAGGACTGCATGTAGGCGTCCTTGCAGTCCTCGACCGTCGCCACGTTGGGCATGTTGATGGTCTTGGAGATCGCGCCCGAGATGAAGGGCTGGGCCGCGGCCATCATGCGGATGTGGCTTTCGACCGACAGGAAGCGCTTGCCGATGCGGCCGCACGGGTTCGCGCAGTCGAACACCGGCAGGTGCTCGTCCTTCAGGCCCGGCGCGCCTTCCAGGGTCATGGCGCCGCAGACGTAGGTGTTGGCGGCCTCCACCTCGGCCTTCGAGAAGCCGAGCCAGGACAGCATGTCGAATCCGATGTCGTTCAGCTTCTCGGCCGGGATGCCGAGTTGGCCGGTGCAGGTCTCCTCGCCGAGCGTCCAGCGGTTGAAGACGAACTTGATGTCGAAGGCGGACTTCAGCCCGGACTCCACCTTCGCGATCATCTCGGCGGTGAAGCCCTTGGCCTTGAGCGCGTCGTGGCCCAGCGCCGGCGAGCCCACCAGCGTGCCGTGGCCGACTGCGTACCGCTCGATCCGCTCGATCTGCTCCGGCGCGTAGCCGAGCTTGGCGAGCGCCTGCGGCACGGCGTTGTTGATGATCTTGAAGTAGCCGCCGCCGGCCAGCTTCTTGAACTTCACCAGCGCGAAGTCGGGCTCGATGCCGGTGGTGTCGCAGTCCATCACCAGGCCGATGGTGCCGGTGGGCGCGATCACGGTGGCCTGGGCGTTGCGGTAGCCGTGCTTGGTGCCGAGCTTCAGCGCATCGTCCCACGCCTTGCGGGCCGCCTTGACCAGCCCCTGGTCCGGGCACTGGGCCGCGTTCAGCGGCACCGGCAGGATGCTCAGGCCCTCGTAGCCGTCCGTCTCGCCATGGGCGGCGCGCCGGTGGTTGCGGATGACCCGCAGCATGTGGTCGCGGTTCGGGCCATAGGCGGGGAAGGGCCCCAGCTCCTTCGCCATCTCGGCCGAGGTGGCATAGCTGACCCCGGTCATGACCGCGGTCAGGGCGGCGCAGATGGCCCGGCCCTCGTCCGAGTCGTAGGGGATGCCCGACGACATCAGCAGGCCGCCGATGTTGGCGTAGCCCAGGCCCAGCGTGCGGAACTCGTACGAAAGCTGGGCGATCTCCTTGGACGGGAACTGCGCCATCAGGACCGAGACCTCGAGGACCACCGTCCACAGCCGCACGGCGTGGGTGTAGCTCTCGACGTCGAACGAGCCGTCGGCCTTGCGGAAGCGCATCAGGTTCAGGGACGCCAGGTTGCAGGCCGTGTCGTCCAGGAACATGTACTCCGAGCACGGGTTCGAGGCGTTGATGCGCCCCGAGGCCGGGCAGGTGTGCCACTCGTTGATGGTGGTGTCGAACTGGATGCCGGGGTCGGCGCAGGCCCACGCGGCATAGCCGACCTTCTCCCAAAGCTCGCGCGCCTTGACGGTCTTCGCGACCTTGCCGTCGGTCCGGCGAACCAGGTTCCAGTCGGCGTCGTCGAGGACGGCGGCCAGGAAGTCGTTGGTGACACGCACCGAGTTGTTGGAGTTCTGGCCGGACACCGTCAGGTAGGCGTCCGAATCCCAGTCGGTATCGTACGTCTTGAAGTCCATGGACCGGTAGCCCTGGCCCGCGAACTGCACCACGCGCTGGATGTAGTTCTCCGGCAGCATCGCCTTGCGTGCGGCGATGATGGCCTTCTTCAGCGCCTTGTTCCGGGTCGGGTCCAGACGGTCGGCATCGCCTTCGTCATAGCCTTCCCAGCACGCGGCCATGACCGCGCCCAGGTGCTTGTGCGCGAGCTTGGAGCCGGCGACCAGGGCGGCGACCTTCTGCTCCTCGATCACCTTCCAGTCGATGTACTGCTCGATGTCGGGGTGGTCCATGTCCACCACCACCATCTTGGCGGCGCGGCGGGTGGTGCCGCCCGACTTGATCGCGCCCGCGGCCCGGTCGCCGATCCGCAGGAAGCTCATCAGGCCCGACGAGCGGCCGCCGCCGGCGAGCTTCTCGCCGTCGCCGCGCACCCGGGAGAAGTTGGACCCGGTGCCCGAGCCGTACTTGAACAGGCGCGCCTCACGGACCCACAGGTCCATGATGCCGCCCTCGTTCACCAGATCGTCGGCGACGGACTGGATGAAGCAGGCGTGCGGCTGCGGGTGCTCGTAGGCGCTGTCCGACTTGGTCAGCTGTCCGGTCTTGTAGTCGACATAGTAGTGGCCCTGGCCGGGGCCATCGATCCCGTAGGCCCAGTGCAGGCCCGTGTTGAACCATTGCGGGCTGTTCGGCGCCGCCATCTGGCGGCACAGCATGTAGCGGTGCTCGTCGAAGAAGGCGCGGGCGTCGGCCTCGCTGTCGAAATAGCCGCCCTTCCAGCCCCAATAGGTCCAGGTGCCCGCCAAACGGTCGAAGACCTGCTTGGCCGAGACCTCGCCCCCGTGGCGCTGCTCCTTGGGCAGCGTCTCCAGGGCCTTTTCGTCCGCGACCGACCGCCACAGCCAGGACGGGACGTCGTTCTCCTCGACCTTCTTCAGGACGGCGGGGACCCCGGCCTTGCGGAAATACTTCTGCGCCAGGACGTCCGAGGCGACCTGGCTCCAATCCGCCGGAATCTCGATGTCGGCCAACTGGAAGACGACCGACCCGTCCGGATTGCGGATCTCGCTCGACGTCTTCCGGAATGCGATGCCTTCGTACGCGTCGCGCCCTTCGACCGTGAATTTCCGCTCGATCCGCATTCTCATACGCTCCCGTTTTCGGCTCGCGGGCAAGGGCGCCTCATCACGGCGCCGGCCCCCATATCTCGTGCTTGAAACAAGCTGTCACACAAGAAGTTGCGTCAGTCCACCGAACATTGGAGTTGACAGGCGGGGTGGCAACGCTCCACGGGCACCCTTGTGGCGGTACAACGGACGCGTGTGCGCCAGGAGAACCGAGGGGTTCCGCGGGTCCTGCCGGCGAGGAGGGGTCCTGGGGGTTAATCCATCCGTGGCATGTCGTCGGGGCGTCGGCGCCTGCCCCCGTATGCGCGTGCATTTTCGGACGGTGCGGATTCGCCGGGCCGGAGACCGCCCGGGCGCCGTCGTGGTCCCATCGGTTTTCGACGGACCGGCACGGGTTCCCCTCCCATTTGTCATTCGGAACATATATAAGCTGGCGTGCGCCGGCCCCGGACGCCTGTCGCGCGTGCCGGCCTGTGGGCGTGCGCGCTGGACGGGCGTGACGGCTGGTGCCATAGTCCCGCGCGATTCGAAGATCACGAAACGAGCCATGGCAAACATCGCCGATCTGATGGACTGGCTGAACGCCACCTATATCCGCGTGTTCACGTGGCGGCGCGGCGTGAAGGTCGGAACCGATCCCTTCGGGAACGTCTACTACCGAGAGCGCAAGCCCCGCAAAGGCATGCGCGCGCGCCGCTGGGTCGTCTACAACGGCGAGATCGAGGCCAGCCGGGTGCCGCCGGAATGGCACGGTTGGCTGCACTATACCCGGGACGAGCCGCTGCCGCAGAACAGCCCGTTCCACAAGCCGTGGGTGAAGGAGCATCTTCCGAACCCGACCGGCTCCATGAACGCCTACCGCCCGCCGGGGCACGTGCTGAAGGGCGGGCAGCGCGCCCGCGCGACCGGCGACTACGAAGCCTGGACGCCGGAGTGACCGGCCCGGCGCCGCAGGTGCGGGACGCGGGGGCCCGGCGGGCCGCCCGCGCGGAGCCCGCCTGTCAGGCAAGGATTCGGCTGGGATGAGCAGAAACGTTATTGAAACCGTGATGGGGGCGGTGGTCCTGGTGGTCGCCGCCTTGTTCCTGTTGTTCGCCTATCGCACCGCGGACATCCGTGCGGTGCAGGGGTACGAGCTGCAGGCGCAATTCGGCTCGACCGGCGGCCTGCAGGCCGGTGCCGACGTCCGGATCAGTGGAGTGAAGGTCGGCAGCGTCACCGGCCAGTCGCTCGATCCCCAGTCCTATCTGGCCGTCGTCCGGATGAACATCGATCCCAACATCAAGCTGCCGGTGGACACGGTCGCCTCGATCCGCAGCGAGAGCCTGCTGGGCGGGCGGTTCCTGGCGCTCCAGCCCGGCGGCGACCCCGACATGCTGCCGCCGGGCGGGCGTATCCAGTACACCGAAGCCCCCATGGATCTGGAGGATCTGCTCGGCCGTTTCATCTTCTCGGCCGGACAGCCGGGCGGCCAGGGCCAAGGGCAGGGACAGCCGACCCCGCCCGCGCGGCCCGACACCGAGACGAACTAGGCCCGTCGCCGGGACGGCGCGACAAGCGTCCGCGCGGACCCCGGCGAGCGCCGCGGGTGGGGCGAACGCCGCAAAACGGATGCCGGGAACGGGCATGAACACCAAGGCCGCATACCTCGTGTTCGCTTCGGCCGTCGCAGCGGCCTGCTGGGCGGGTGTTCCGGCGGCCCAGCAGCGCGTGCTGGAGCCACGCCCGGTCGCCGTGTTGCAGGGGCTGGACAAGGGCACCGCGCGCACTTCGACCTTCGAGGTCAAGGTGGGCACCGCCACCCGGTTCGGATCGCTGACGGTGCGGGTCGAAGCCTGCCGCCAAGCCCCGCCGATCGAGCCGCCCGAGACCGCGGCCTTTCTGGAAATCTGGGAGAACCAGCCGAGCGAGCCGCCGCGCCGCGTCTTCTCGGGGTGGATGTTCGCATCCAGCCCGGCGCTCTCGGCTCTGGAGCATCCGGTCTATGATGTCTGGGTCAAGGACTGCAGGAACGAGTCCACGACCTCCATCCCCGCATCCGACGGAAACACCGCCCGTACCTGAAGGGCGCTGGCGAGCCGGGCCTTGTAATCCCTGCGGGGGGTCTCGATGGCGCCGAACTGCCGCAGATGCTCGGTGACGAACTGCGTATCGAGCAGGGTGTAGCCACCGGCCACCAGCCGCGCCACCAGATGGACCAGCGCCACCTTGCTGGCGTCGGTTGCCCGGCTGAACATGCTTTCCCCGAAAAAGGCGCCGCCCAGCGCGACGCCGTAGAGCCCGCCCACCAGTTCGCCGGCCTGCCAGCATTCCACGCTGTGGGCCTGGCCCATTGCGAAGAGGCCTTCGTACAGCTCGACGATCCGGTTGTTGATCCAGGTTTCCGGACGGTCGGGTGCCGGCGCGCCACACGCTTCGACCACCGCGCGGAAAGCGGTGTCGCAGCGGACCTCGAACACCTGCCGGCGCACCGTCCGGCGCAGGCGCCGCGGGACATGGAAACCGTCGAGGGGCAGGATGCCGCGCAGGTGCGGATCGAACCAATGCAGTTCGTCCGAAGCCGCACTCTCCGCCATCGGGAAGATACCGTGGGCGTAGGCGTTCAGCAGGATCGCCGGCGTGATGTCCATACCCTGACCCCTGGATGCACGGACCACTCTGCCCGAACCGGCGGCCCGATCAAGGTCCGACATGCGGGGCAATCCGCGCCGCTTCAGCCGTCCGTCACGATGTGCGGCGCGCGCTCGAAGGCCTCGATCAGCTCCGCCAGGGTACCGGCGCGTCTGACCTTGCGGCGCCCGACCACCAGTGCGTATTCCACCGCACGGTTGCCGGATCCGGGATACTTGGCCACGGCGAACAACGGCTTGTCGAAGCTGTGCCGGAACACCGAAAAGAGCGCCGCGCCCGGCGTATGGTCGATGGCGTAGTCGCGCCATTCGCCGCGGGCGACGCGGGTGCTGTACAGCTGGAGAAGGTGGGTGAGTTCGCTGCGGTTGAAGTAGACCCGGCGCCCGTTCGGCCGCCGGAAATCTGCGAGGTGGATGATCTGGGTCATCTCGGTTTGATGCCGGTGGTCCGGTGGAAGGTCCGGACACCGGCCAGTGTTCCGCACTTGCCGGTTCCCGTCCAGAAAAGGTGCCGGGGCGCGACAGGACGCGCGGCGTCTCAAGGGTTGCAGTGCTTGACCCTTTCGGGGGGGCTCTCTAAGGTCCGGCGGCCCGGTCCAGCCGGGTTTTTGGCATTGGACTCTGGTATGACCGCCGACTTTATCCGCGAGATCGAAGAGGACATCCGGCGCGACCGCTACAAGCGACTGTGGGATCGGTTCGGCGTTTACATCGTCGCCGTCGTCCTCGTCCTTGTCGCCGCGGTCGCCGGCGTGTCCGCCTGGCGCACCTGGCAGGCCTCGCAGGCGGCGGAACGGACCGCCCAGCTTGCCGTGCTGTTCGAGCGGGCCGAGCGACGGGAGGACGGCATCGCCGACGCGCTGCGGGCATTCGCGCAGGATGCGGAGGGCGGTGCCGCCACGCTCGCACGGCTGGAAGAGGCTGCGGTCCGCGCCCGGGCCGGCGATGTCCAGGCCGCGGTCGCCATCTGGGACGGGATCGCCGCCAACCCATCGCTGTCCTCCGCCTACCGGGATCTGGCGACCCTGCTGGCCGCCATGCACCAGCTCTACAGCGCCGAGCCGGCGTTGCTGGCCGCCCGTCTCGGGCCGATGGATTCGGACATCCATCCCTACCGCTTCTCCGCACGCGAGCTGCTGGCCGTTCTCGCCCTGCGCCAGGGCGACACCGCGAAGGCGAAGCGGATTCTGGACGCGCTGGCCGCCGATCCCCAGGCACCCGAGGGCGTGCGCAGCCGCGCCGCCGAACTGTCCACGCTGCACGGCAACCCGCAATGAGCCATCGGACCGCGCGGGCCGAAGAGCCCCGGCAACGCCCCGTCGGCGCGCGCCTGTGCGCCACCCTCGCCTTGGCCACGGCCCTGTCCGGGTGCGGGATCACCGACTGGTTCGGTGCGTCCGAGCCGCCCCCGTTGCCCGGCACGCGCATCGCGGTGCTGACCAACCAGACCGAGATCAATCCCGACCCCGAGATTTCGTCCCAACCGGTTTCGGTCCCCGCACCGGAAGCGAACGCCGATTGGCCGCTGGTGGGTGGAACGCCCAGCCATGTCGTCGGCAATCCCGCCCTGCCGGGCACCCTGCGCGAGGTGTGGCGGGTCGGGATCGGCTCCGGCTCCTCCTCCTCCCGCCTGCTGACCGCGCAGCCCGTGGTCGCCGGGGGGCGGGTTTATGCCATGGATGCCGCCTACGAGGTGTCCGCCTACGAGGCGCAGACCGGCCGGCGGCTTTGGGCCGTGGCGGTCCGTCCGGAGCGGGATGCGGGTGATCCGCGCGGGGGCGGGGTCGGCTTCGGCGACGGGCGTCTTTACGCCACCACCGGCTTCGGCGAGGCGCTGGCGCTCGATCCGGCCAACGGCACCATCCTTTGGCGGCAAAAGCTTCCCGCGCCCGCGCGGTCGGCCCCGACGGTGGTCGGCGGGCGGCTGTTCGTCGTCACCTCCGACAATCAGCTCGTCGCCATGAATGCCGCCGACGGCAACCGGCTGTGGGTCTACACCGGCATCGCCGAGATGGCCGGTGTGGCGGGCGGAGCCGCGCCGGCGGTGGACGGCAGCGTTGTGGTCGCCCCGTTCTCGTCGGGCGAGGTCGTGGCCCTGCGCGCGGAGAACGGACGGCTGGTGTGGGGCGACAGTTTGGCGGCCATTCGCCGGACGGGCGCCATCTCGCAGCTCGCCGACATCGTGGGAAGCCCGGTCGTGGGCCGTGGGCTGGCGTTCGCCGTGAGCCACAGCGGACGCATGGTCGCCATCGACGTTCGGTCCGGCGGCCGGGCGTGGGAGCACGATATCGGCGGTCGCGACATGCCGTGGGTGGCCGGCGACATGCTGTATGTCATGTCGCTGAACGCCGAGCTTGTCGCCATCACCCGCCAGTCGGGGCGGGTGCGCTGGGTCCGTCAGTTCGACCGGCTGGAGCGGCCCGACCGCCGCGACCTCACGATCCAATGGGCCGGGCCGGTCATGGCGGGCGGCCGGCTGTGGTTGGCGAATACGCGGCGCGAGTTGCTGGCGGTGGACCCCGCGGCCGGCGAAACCGTTCAGACATTGTCGCTGCCGGATGCGGTCCGCATTCCTCCCGTGGTCGCGGGGGGCACCATGTACGTGCTGACCGACGGCGGCCAGCTTATCGCGTACCGGTGATATGACCTTCCGCGCTGCCATCCTGGGCCGACCGAACGTCGGCAAGTCCACCCTTTTCAACCGTCTGGCCGGCAAGCGCTTGGCGCTGGTCGACGACACGCCCGGCGTGACCCGCGACTGGCGCGAGGCGCCCGCCCATCTGGGCGGCCTGTCCTTCACCGTGGTTGACACCGCGGGCCTGGAGGAGGCGTTCGACGAGAGCCTGGAGGCGCGGATGCGCCGCCAGACCGAGCGCGCCCTGGCCCGTGCGGACGTGGTTCTGCTGATCGTGGATGCCCGCGCCGGCATCACGCCCATGGACCGGCACTTCGCCAACTGGCTGCGCAAGGGCCGCGTCCCGGTCGTTCTGGTCGCAAACAAGGCCGAGGGGCGGGCGGGACAGGCCGGCATGCTGGAGGCGTTCGAGCTGGGACTGGGCGCGCCCATCCCCATCTCCGCCGAGCACGGCGAGGGGATGGCCGATCTGGTGGAGGCCCTGCTGCCCTTCGTGCCGAAGGAGGCGAGCGAGGCGGACGGGGCCGGAACCGATGGGGCGTCCGCGTCGGGTGCGCCCCGGGGCGTCCCCACCGCCGAGCGTGTGACCGACGCCGAGCTGGATGCCGCCGAGGCGGCAGCCGCGGCCGAGCAGGACATCGTTACCGAGGATCCGGAGGCATGGCGGAGCCGCACGTTGCAGCTCGCCATCGTCGGCCGACCGAACGTGGGCAAATCGACCCTGCTGAATGCCCTTCTGGGCGAGGAGCGGGTGCTGACCGGGCCGGAAGCGGGCATGACGCGGGACGCGATCACCGCCGATCTGGTTTGGCGGGACCGGCCCCTGCAAATCGTGGACACGGCCGGCATGCGGCGGCGGTCCCGCGTCGAGAACAAGCTGGAGAAGCTGGCGGTGGCCGACGGGCTGCGCGCCGTGCGCCTAGCCAACGTCGTTGTCCTGGTCGTGGACGCCGACGCCATCCTCGACCGCCAGGACCTCGCCATTGCGCGCCTTGTGCTGGACGAGGGCCGCGGGCTGGTGATCGCGGTCAATAAGTGGGACATCGCGACGGACCGCAAGGCGGCGTTGCAGACCCTCAAGGACAAGCTCGAGGCGCAGCTGCCCCAGGCCCGCGGCATCCGCTGGGTGACCTTGTCGGCCCTGCGCGGGCAGCGGCTCGATGCCCTGCTGGAAGCGGTGTTCGACACCTACGAGATCTGGAACCGCCGCATTTCCACGGCCAAGCTCAACCGTTGGCTCAAGTGGGTGACGGACAGCCATCCGCCGCCGTTGGTGGAGGGGCGCCGGATCCGCCTGCGCTACATGACCCAGATCAAGACCCGGCCGCCCACTTTCGCAGCCTGGACGACGCGGCCGGTCGAGCTGCCGGAAACCTATGTGCGCTACATGGTGAACGGTCTGCGCGAGACCTTCGACCTCCCGGGTGTCCCGGTGCGCTTCTACCTGCGCAAGACGAAGAACCCCTTCGCCGACGAGACCTGAGGCGGGCCGAAAGGCGGGCACCCGGCCGTGGCGGAATAGAATCCGCGGCCGCCCGTTCATTCGGATGCGATCCGTCGAGCCGAGGTCCGGTCCCATGCCACCGAAAGCCGCCATTGTGTCCCTGGCCGTCGGGACCGTCCTGCTCGGCGCGTGCGAGATCCACACCTCGGGCGGACCGCAGGTGGCCTACGGCTACGGCAGCGGTTACGGCCGCTACGAGGACTACGGATATGGCCGCAGAAGCCCCTACGGCAGCCCCTTCATGGGTGGTTTCGGGGGCGGCTTCGGGGGTGGCGGCTACGACCGTGGTGCCTACGACCGGAAGACCGGCCGGCCCTGGTGGCAGGGCAACGGCCGGTGCGACGACGCCCGATACAAGACCTCGAACGGCGGCAGCGCCCCGTCGGGATCGGACGAGTACGACTGCCGCAAGCAGGGGCTGGGCGACGGCAAGCGCCCGCCCTATCCGGCCCGCATGCTGCGGCGCTGGTTCTGAGGACCGGCGGCTGGCTTACCCTTTCTTCGGGCTCGCCACCTCGCCATGGCGGGTGCAGGCGGGATCGGCCAAGTCGACGAACAGGTCGGTGATGCTGTCCGGCGGCGGCAGGCTGTCCGGATGTTCGCCGGGGAAGGCCTGGGCGCGCATCTTGGTGCGGATGGCGCCCGGCGACAGCAGGTTGACCCGCAGGTTGGTCTTTTCGGTCTCGGCGGCGTAGATCTTGACCATCATCTCCAACGCGGCCTTCGAGACCGCGTAGACGCCCCAATAGGCCCGCGGCACTTGGCCGGCACCGGATGTGACGAACACCGCGCGCCCGGCGTCGGACGCCCGCAGAAGCGGGTCCAGCGTCCGGATCAGGCGCTGGTTGGCCGACACGTTCACCGTCATCACCTCGTCCCACATCCGGGGTTCGAACTGGGCGATCGGTGTCAGTGCGCCCAGCAGGCCGGCGTTGGCCACCAGGATGTCCAGCCGGCCGAACCGCTGGTGCAGGGCAGGGCCCAGCTTCTCCAGCTCGTCCAGCTTCGACAGGTCCTGCGGGATCAGGGTGGCGGTGCCGCCGGCGGCCCGGATTTCGTCGTCGATCTCCTCCAGCCCGCCGATGGTCCGGGCCATCAGGACGACATGGGCCCCCTCGGCGGCGAGACGTTTGGCGACCGCTGCGCCGATACCGCGTGACGCGCCGGTGATCAGGGCGACGCGCCCTTCGAGCCGCTTTGACATGCCGTTTCCACCCTCCGTTCCGGAAATTGGCGCAGGTCTAGCGGACACTGCGCCCGCCTGTCACCCTCAAGCTGCCCGGACGAAGGGGAACGTCACGATCCCGCCGCGCCCGGCGACCGCAGCGCCAGCCAGAGGCCGGCCGTGGCAATGGCGACCGCCACGCCCAGCCGCAGGGTCAAGGGCTCGCCCAGGAACAGCACGCCCAGAACGGCGGCCGTCACCGGCCCAAGCGCCAGGAACACCGTCACGCGCGTCGGTGTCGTGTGGCGCAGGGCCCAGAGCCACAGGAAATAACCGATGCCGCTGCTCACCCCGATGAACAGCACGGCACGGCTCCACTGGTCAGGATGGTTGCCAGTGTCAGCCTATGTATTTGACTGTGTCAACAAATGGGGCGGCGGGCATGGGGCGGATCCGTCGTCCGGTCCGCCCCGCCGGGTGTTACCGGGCCACCGCCGCGGACAGGGACGAGACCGCCGACTGGCCGGCCGGATCCAGCCAATCCGTCAAGGGGATCGGGTAATCGCCGGTGAAGCAGGCATCGCAGTACCGGGGGGCGACGGGATCGCGGCGGGCTTCGCCGACCGCCCGGTACAGGCCGTCGATCGATACGAAGGCCAAGCTGTCGGCCCCGATGAACTTGCGCATCTCCTCCACCGTCATGCGGTGGGCCAGCAGCTTTTCCTTTTCCGGCGTGTCGATGCCATAGAAGCAGCTGTGCCGGGTCGGCGGACTGGAGATGCGCATGTGCACCTCCGTGGCGCCGGCGCGGCGGACCATGTCGACGATCTTCATCGAGGTCGTGCCGCGCACGATGGAATCGTCCACCAGCACCACGCGCTTGCCCTCGAGGAAGCGGCGGTTGCCATTGTGCTTCAGCTTGACGCCCAGATTGCGGATCTGGTCGGTCGGCTCGATGAAGGTGCGGCCGACATAGTGGTTGCGGATGATGCCGAGTTCGAAGGGGATGCCGCTTTGCGCGGCATAGCCGATCGCAGCCGGCACGCCGCTGTCCGGGACCGGGACGACCACATCGGCGTCGATGCCCGACTCCCTGGCCAGCTCCATCCCGATCTGCTTGCGCACCTCGTAGACGGAGTTGCCCTCCACCACGCTGTCGGGCCGCGCGAAGTAGATGTGTTCAAAGATGCAGAAGCGGCGCGGAGCCGCCTGGAACGGGCGGTGGCTGCGCACACCCTCGCGGGTCAGCACGACCATCTCGCCGGGTTCGACGTCGCGCACGAACTCGGCGCCGATGATGTCGAGCGCGCAGGTCTCGGACGCCAGCACCGGCGCCTGCCCCAGCATGCCGAGCACCAGCGGCCGGACGCCGTTCGGGTCGCGCACCCCGATCACCATGTCCTTGGCCATCGCCACCAGCGAATAGGCGCCCTGGACCTGGCCCAGCGCCTCGATCATGCGGTCGATCACCGTTGCGCCCTTGGCGGTCGCCATCAGGTGCACGATGACCTCGGTGTCGGTGGTGCTCTGGAACAGTGATCCGGCGCGCACCAACCGCTTGCGCAGCATGTAGGCGTTGGTCAGGTTGCCGTTGTGGGCCAGCGCGAAGCCGCCGAACTCCAGATCGGCGTGGAGCGGCTGCACGTTGCGAAGCACCGTCTCGCCGGTGGTGGCGTAACGGACATGGCCGATGGCGGCGTCGCCCCTGAGGGGGGCCATCACCGACTCATCCGAGAAGTTGTCGCCCACCAGGCCAAGGGCCCGGTGGACATGGAACCGTTCGCCGTCGGCGGTCACGATGCCGGCCGCCTCCTGGCCGCGGTGCTGAAGGGCGTGCAAGCCCAGTGCCGCCAATGCCCCGGCCGAGGGGTGGCCGAGGATGCCGAACACCCCGCACTCCTCACGAAGCTTGTCGTCGTCGTATGGATGCGTGGTCAGCATGCCTGCTCCCTCGAATGCCGAACCCATGTGGGTTAGCGCGTGCTTTGGATCAACTGGTCCAGTTGGTTCCGCTCCTGCGACCGATAGCCCGCAGTGGGGGAGGTCGCGGGTACGGATGCGGGGGTGGTCGCGGTGGGCGCCGTGCCTGCACCCGTGCGGGTCGGGGCGGTCGCGGGGGCGAGTGCCGCCGGCGCCATCGGTGCCACGGGCGCCGCGACCGGAGGCGGCGCGGGCGGCAGGGCTGCCGGGACGGCTGCCGGGACGGCCGTGGGGGTGGTGGCCGGTGCCGGCGCAGGGGCCGGGGGGACGGTCGGAGCCGCTGTCTGGCGCCGGCTTTCCGGTTGCGGGATCGCGGGTTGCGGCGTCGTCATCTGCCGCAGGAAGCTCCGGTCCCGGGCCTCGCGCTGGCGCTGTTGTTCGACCTGGGCGCGGTTGTCGTAACCGGGGGCGAGCGCGGCCAGCCAGTCGGCGCCGGTCTCGATCGCGGGCATGGTCCGGGCCTCGCGAACCCAGCGCGGCTGCTCGGGCACCGGCACCAGCCATGTGCCCGCCATGTAGACGAGGCAGATCAGGATGCCGCCGCGCAGCAGTCCGAACAGGAACCCGAGCGACCGGTCGAGGGCGCCCAGCGCCCCCCCGCGGAGCCCGCTCGAAATGCGGTGCCCGATTACGGACAGGAGGATCAAAACGGCCAGGAACGTTCCCACGACCGTCACCGCATCCGCCACCAGCCCCGCTCCCAGATACTGCTGGGCGTAGGGCCGCACATGGGCGAAGGCGTACAACGAGGCGAAGGTGGCGCCGATCCACGCGAAGATCGACAGCACTTCCAGCACGAATCCGCGGGCGAACGCGATCAGCGCTGAGAGCAGAAGGACCGCCAGGACGACGGCATCGACGGGGTTGATCGGCACGGTGTTCAAATCCTCAGGCGGCACCCGCGCGTGCGCGGCGGGCGGGGCGGTCGGCATTGAACAGGGGCAACAGATCCTCCAGCCGCTTCAGTTCGACCGGGCGCAACCCGGCGTCGGATCCCCTGGATTTGGCCTTGGACCCGGACGTCCGGCGGGCCGGCATCAGGGCACTGGCGAAGCCGAGCTTCGCGGCCTCCTTCAGCCGCGCCTCGGTTTGGGCCACCGGCCGCACCTCGCCCGACAGGCCGATCTCGCCGAACACCACCGCATCGCGGGGCACCGGTTCGCCCGTGAGCGACGAGACAAGGGCGGCGGCGACCGCCAGATCGGCCGCGGGCTCGGTGACGCGCAGGCCGCCGGCCACGTTCAGATAAATGTCGTTGGCGCCGATCTGCACGCCGCAGCGCGCCTCCAGAACGGCCAGCACCATGGCCAGGCGGCCGGAATCCCAGCCCACCACCGCCCGGCGCGGCGTGCCGAGCGGCGAGGGCGAGACGAGCGCCTGCACCTCCACCAGGACCGGGCGGGTGCCCTCGATCCCCGCGAAGACGGCGGTGCCCGACACTTCGCCCTGGCGGTCCGCCAGGAATAGCTCGGACGGGTTCGGCACCTCGCCGAGCCCCATGTCGCCCATCTCGAAGACGCCGATCTCGTCGGTGGGCCCGAAGCGGTTCTTCACCGCGCGGAGAATGCGGAACTGGTGGCCGCGTTCGCCTTCGAAGTACAGGACGGCGTCCACCATATGCTCCAGCACCCGGGGGCCGGCGATGGCCCCTTCCTTGGTGACGTGCCCGACCAGCAGCAGGGTGATGCCGCGGCGCTTGGCGACCCGGATCAGTTCCGCGGCGCTCGCGCGGACCTGCGCCACGGTGCCCGGCGCGCTGTCCAGCGTGTCCACGTACATGGTCTGGATCGAATCGATCACCACCAGATGCGGCGGGTCGGCGGCCTCCAGGGTCGCGCAGATGTCCCGGACACTGGTGGCCGCCGCCAGATCCACCGGCGCCTTCGCCAGTCCCAGGCGTTGGGCGCGCAGGCGGACCTGATCCACGGCCTCTTCGCCCGAGACGTAGGCGCAACGGGATTGGCCGGCCAGCCGGCACACGACCTGAAGCAGCAGGGTGGACTTGCCGATGCCGGGGTCGCCGCCGATCAGCACGGCGGAACCCGGCACCAGCCCGCCGCCGCACACGCGGTCGAATTCGCCGATGCCGCTGACCCGGCGCGGCGTGTGGGACTGCGCGCCGTCGAGCCCGACGAATTCCAACCGGCGCCCGCCCGCACGCGCGCCCCCGCCGCCGAGCCCTTTGGGCACGGCCTCGGGCACCTGCTCCTCAACGAGCGTGTTCCACTCGTTGCAGGCTTCGCACCGGCCGGCCCATTTCGGGTAGCTGGCGCCGCAGGACTGGCAGACATAGCGGGTGTTCGAACGGGCCACGGCTTCGTATTGCCGGAGGGAAAACCGGCACTCTCATACCACGGGAAGAGGCGGCCGCCAGCGGGGGACAGGCCGATACGTGGATATAGATGGTGATTTTCCACAGCCTTCGGCAGGGCTCGCACCGGGCGCGGCCCGTGATTTCCGTGGTCGGCCTACAGCCGCCGCACCGCCATTTGGATGGGACCCTCGGCGCGGCCGTGGATGAACTGGTCCACATGGGCGTCGCCCGACGCATCCACCTGCGACGTCGGTCCCTGCCAGATGATCCGGCCCTGGTGGATCATGGCGATCCGGTCCGAGATCTTGCGGGCGGACGCCATGTCGTGGGTGATGGACAGGGCGGTGGCGCCCAGGTCCCTCACGCATTTCACGATCAGGTCGTTGATCACGTCCGCCATGATGGGATCGAGACCGGTGGTCGGCTCGTCGAAGAAGATGATCTCGGGCTCGGTCGCGATCGCGCGGGCGAGGCTGACCCGCTTCTGCATGCCGCCCGACAGTTCGGACGGGTACAACTCGCCGACGTCCGGTGCGAGGCCGACGTTCCCCAGTTTCTGGATCGCGATCTCCTTGGCCTGGCGGCGGCCCATGCCTTGGCCCTGGATCAGGCGGAAGGCCACATTCTCCCAGACCGGCAGGCTGTCGAACAGGGCGGCCCCTTGGAACAGCATGCCGAACCGTCGCATGACCTCCTCGCGCTCGCGCCCGCGCAGCCCGACCGTGTTCCGGCCGTCGATTTCGATGGTGCCTTGGTCGGGTATCAGCAGGCCCAGGATGCACTTCAGCGTCACCGATTTGCCGGTGCCCGAGCCTCCGATGATGACGACCGACTCACCCGCGCCGACGTCCAGATCGACGCCGTTCAGCACGCGCTTGTCGCCGAAGCGCTTGTGCACGTCGCACAGGCGGATCTTGGGTGTGCCGGGGACGGCCGCCATGGCGTGGCTCACCGCGAGAAGAAGACGCCGGTGAGCATGTAGTTGCTCACCAGGATCAGGATGCTGGAGGAGACCACCGCATTGGTGGTGGCGGCGCCCACGCCCTGGGCGCCGCCCCGGGAATGGAACCCGTGGTAGCAGCCCATCAGCGCGATCACGAACCCGAACATCGCCGCCTTCACCAGGCCCGACACCACGTCCATGAGTTCGAGGAACTGCCAGCTCCGCTGGATGTAGCCGCCGGGGTTGAAGTCGAGCACGTAGACGCTGACCAGGAACCCGCCGAACACGCCGATGACGTCGGCCACCAGCACCAGCAGCGGCAGCATGGTCAGCCCGGCGATCAGCCGCGGGACGATCAGGTACTTGAACGGATTGGTCGACAGCGTCGTCAGGGCGTCGATCTGTTCGGTGACCCGCATGGTGCCGATCTCGGCGGCCATGGCGGCGCCGATGCGCCCGGCCACCATCAGGCCGGCGAGCACGGGGCCGAGTTCGCGGGTGATCGACAGGATGACGACGGTGGCGATGGCGCCTTCGGCCTGGAAGCGGGCGAAGCCGGTATAGCTTTGCAGCGCCAGGACCATGCCCGTGAACAGCGCGGTGAGCCCGACGACCGGCAGGGAGTAGTAGCCGATGTCGATCATCTGCCGCCGGATAAGGCGCAGGTAGATGGGCGGTCGCACGCAATGGCTTGCCGCCAAGGCCGCGAAGACCGCGATGCGCCCCGCCGCCTGCAGGAAGACGACGAAGGCGCCGCCGATGCCCCTTAGAAAGCCCATGACGCCTCCAGCGGGCGCGGCGGGGCGGTGGCCGGCGCGGGGGCGCCCACGCCCAGATAGACCCGGTGGTGGCGGGGGCCGAGCGCGGTCAGGATCTCGTAGCCGATGGTGCCCGCCTCGGCCGCAACGTCGTCGACGCCGCGGTGGGGGCCGATCAGGTCGACCAGATCGCCCGGTCGGGGCGCCGTCTCCGGCCAGTCAGTCACGTCCACTGTCAGAAGGTCCATCGAGATCCGGCCGATCACGGGTGCCAGGAGCGGACCCGCAGCGACATGGCCGCGGGCGCTGAGGCTCCGCATATAGCCGTCGGCGTAACCCACGGAAACCGTTGCGATCCGGCCGCGGCGCCGAATTTGATGCGTCGCACCGTATCCAACGGTCATGGGGGTGTCAACGGACCGGACCTGGAGCACCCGGGCCTGCAGGCGCACCACCGGGCGCATCGGGTTCGGCGCGTCCGGCGTCGGGTTCACCCCGTAGAGCGCCGCCCCGGACCGTGCCAGGGCCTCCGGCCGGTGCGCCGGCGGCTGGAACAGGGCGGACGAGCTGCTGATGCTCGCCGGTGCCGCGGGAAGGCGGGCAAGCGCACGGGCGAAGGCGGCGGCCTGCGCCGCGGTCAGGGGGTGGCCGATGATGTCGGGGCAGGCCAGGTGGGTCAGCCAAAGTCGGAGATCAAGCCCGTCCAACCACGCCGCGGGGTCCGCGGCCAAGCGGTCGACCTCGGCCGGTTCCAGGCCCAGACGGTTCAATCCGGTGTCGATGTGGATCAGGGCCGGCAGCCGGCACCCCGTCCGACGGGCGAGATCGCGCCAGCGCCCGATCTCGTCCAACCGGTTCAGGACCGGGGCGACGCCGTGGGCCAGGAAATCGCCCTCGGTTCCCGCCGGCAGACCGTACAGAACGGCGATGTCGGCCCCCGGCAGGGCGGCGCGCAGGCGGACGGCCTCGGCCAGGTGGGCGACGAAGAAGCGGCGGCAGCCTTCCGCCCAAAGCGCCGGGCCGACCCGGCCGGCGCCCAGGCCGTAGGCGTCGGCCTTGAGCACGCCGGCCACGTCGCGGGTCGGGTCGAGGTCGCGCAGTCGGCGCCAGTTGGCCCGGACCGCGTCCAGGTCGATGGTCAGGACCGTTCCGGCATCCGGTGGGATTGCCGCCGGCCCGTCCGTGGGCGGTGCGGTCCCGCCGGGCGGTTCACTCGCTGCTGTAGTCGCCGCCCGGATGGTGGGGGTCGAGGTCGGAGAAGCGGGTGAACTGGCCTTCGAAGTGGAGCCGGACGGTGCCGATCGGGCCATGGCGCTGCTTGGCGAGGATGACTTCGGCAGTGTTATGCACCTCGCCCAGGCGCTGCTGCCAGCGCTGATAGCGGTCGTTGAACTTGTCGTCGGTCTCGTCCGGGCGTCGGCTCGGCTCCGCGCGCTCCAGATAGTACTGCTCGCGGAACACGAACATGACCACGTCGGCGTCCTGCTCGATGGAGCCGGACTCGCGCAGGTCCGACAGCTGGGGACGCTTGTCCTCGCGCTGCTCGACGGCGCGGCTCAGCTGCGACAGCGCGATAACGGGGACGTCCAATTCCTTCGCCACCGCCTTCAGGCCGCGGGTGATCTCCGAGATCTCCTGCACGCGGTTCTCGCCGCCCCGCGAACTGCCGGACAGCAGCTGCAGGTAGTCGACCACGATCAGGCCCAGCTTGTGGGTCCGGTGCAGGCGGCGGGCACGGGTGCGCAGGCCCGTCACGCTGATGCCCGGCGTGTCGTCGATGAAGAAGGGCAGCCGGTTCAGCAGCGCCGCGGCCTCGACGAACCGTTGGAAGTCCGTGTCCTTGATGTCGCCACGGCGGATCTTGTCGCTGGGCACCTCGGACACGTCCGCCAGCAGACGGTTGGCCAGCTGCTCGGACGACATTTCCAGCGAGAAGAAGCCGACGACCGCCCCTTCCTCGCCATTGGACTCCAGGTACGCCTTGGCGGCGTTGAAGGCCATGTTGGTGGCCAGCGAGGTTTTGCCCATGGAGGGGCGGCCGGCCAGGATGATCAGGTCCGACGGGTGCAGGCCGCCCATCTTGCGGTCGATGTCGGTCAGTCCGCAGGTCACGCCGGTGACGTGGCTCGACCGCTTGAACGCCTCCTGGGCCGTCTGGATGGCCGCCTGCACCGAAATCGACAGCGCCGTGAAGCCGTTGTTGGCCGAGCCGGTCGTGGCCAGGTCGAACAGGCGCTTTTCCGCGGTTTCCAACTGCTCCTGCGGCGGCGCGTCCAGGTCGTGCCGGTACGCGTCGTTCACCATGTCCTCGCCGATTTCGATCAGCTGCCGGCGAAGGTAGGCGTCGTAGACGACGCGGCCGTAGTCCTCGACGTTGACGACGCTGACCACATGCTCGGCCAGCTCCGCCAGGTACTGCGCCCCGTTCGTCCCGGCCAGATCGGGATCGTCCTGGAAATAGGCCTTCAGCGTGATCGGGCTGGCTTCCTGGTTGCGGTCCAGGACCAGCTTGCGGATGGCGGCGTAGATGCGGGCGTGGACGGGCGAGCAGAAATGCTCGGGTTCCAGGAACTCCACGACCCTGTTGAGGGCCGCGTTGTTCACCAGGATCGCGCCCAGGACCGACCGCTCGGCCTCCTCGTTCCGCGGCGCGCTGCGATAGCCCGGGGTACCGGGCGCAGCGCCGGCGGTTGCACCAGCGGGGGGGACTGTGCGCAGAAGGGTCGCGGTGTTCGTCATGGTGTGAAGGTAACAGACGGGCGCATCACACGGGTAGGCCGGCCCCCTGTGGATAACGTCGACCGAAGTTGTCCACAACCTGTGAACAACGGGGATGAGCCCTCCCGCCCCCTTGTCCGGCGGGGCACTGTTGCGGAAATGCTGCTGTGGGCGACCGTCGACGAGCGGGGTTGGTAGCCCAAAGCGGCGATCAGGTCCGGGGGACTCCCTCCACCGGGGGGGACTCGGCGGGTACCGGTTCCGGTCTCCGGCGGGCCGGCAGGCGCAGCACGACCAGCCCGATGCCGGCGACCACCAGCGCCATCCCGGCCAACCGTGTCGGACCGAAGGACTCGCCCATCACCAGGGCGGCGCTGCTCAGCCCGAACAGCGGGACCAGCATCGAAAAGGGGGCCACCGTGCCGGCGGGGTGGTGGCGCATCAGGTGGCCCCAGATGCCGAATCCGGCGACGGTGGAGATCGCCGCGATGTAGAGCAGCGACAGCACCGCCCCCCAGCTCGGGTGGGTGAGGGCTTGGGCGATGGCGTCAGGCCCCTCGAACACCAGCGATGCCGCCAGCAGCGGCACCGGAGGGATCAGGCTGAGCCAGATCGTCAGGGCGAACACGTCGCCCTTGCCGTGGGTGCGCATCTGCACATTGCCGATTCCCCAACTGGCCGCCGCTGCAATGGTCAGCCCGAAGCCGATCCAACTCACATCGGTGCCAACCGTGCTGCCCGCCAGCAGCAGGCCCGCGAACGCCACCGCGGCGCCCAGCAACGGGCGCGGTCCCGGCCGCTCGCCGCTCCAAAGCGCCCCGAACGCCATCGTGAAGAAGGCTTGGGACTGGATCATCACCGAGGCGAAGCCGGGCGGCATTCCGTTCGCCATGCCCAGGAACAGGAGCGCGTAGGGGGCTGCGAACAACGGCAGCGAGATCATTGTCAGGTTCCGCCAGGAAACCGGCGGCCTGGGCAGGAACAGCACCGGCAGGGCCGCCAGCGCGAACCGCAGCGCGGTCAACAGCACCGGTGGGAACACGTCCAGCGCTGTGCTGATCATGATGAAGTTCATGCCCCAGATGGCGGCGACCAGCAGGGCGAGGGCGATGTGGGACGGGGGCATGTCGGCTCCACCTGAGGGGGCTGGGAACTGGACCGCGAGTCGCCCGGCCTTGCAAGCGCAAGTGGCGGTCCGCAGGGCAGCCATGACCGGTGCGCGTTCCGAGAGCATGGGGGCGGGCGGCTGTTGCCTGCCTTGGTTGGCTTAAGCCCGATATTCCCGGCCGGGCGTGGCGCCCCGGGTGCCGCACCCCGCGTTTGGAAGGGAGGATGAGGGCATCCGCCGCGGCGGAGGGCCATGGTCCTTGAGGGGGGAGGATGGCATGCGCCGGCTTCTGACCGTCGTCGCGGCCGTATTCGTGGTTCTGATCCTGATCGGCGCGGCTCTGGTGCTTCTGGCCGGAAGCACCTTGGTCACCGACCGGTTGGTCGCCGCCATCGAGGCGCGCATTGGCCGGGACGTGCAGGCCGAGCGCATCGACCTGTCGGTCTTCCCCGCGGTTGCGGCCACGATCACCGGACTGACGGTGGCCGACCTCCCCGGCCAGCCGGAACCCATGCTGCGTGCCGGCCGGTTGGACGCCCGCCTTCCGCTTCTTCCGCTCCTGTCCGGCACCGTGGATGTGGACCGTCTGGTGGCCGAGGATGTCACTCTGAACCTGCGCGTGGACCGGCAGGGCCGCCCCAACTGGGTCTTCCGTCCCGCGGATGGCACTCCCGGCCAGGGGGATGGCGATCCCGGGGGAGGGGGCGGCGGGGCCGAGCTTCCGAACCTGGTCCTGGACGAGCTGCGGCTGGACCGTGTCGCCGCCACCTACGAGGACCAGCGCACCGGCCGCCGGATCGTCGTGACCGGGGGCCGGCTGGCGGGGGCCATGCCGGCCCTGGACCAGCCGGCCCGGCTGGAAGGCGGGGCGCGCGTCAATGACCGGCCGGTGGTTATCAACGCCAGCATCGGATCCCTGCGCGATCTGGCCGAGGCGCGCCCGACCGCGGTGAAGGCGCTGGTGGACGCGCCCGATGCGGCACGCCTGTCGATCGATGTGTCGCCGGCCGGCGACAATGCCGCCGGTGATATGGTGCTTCTGGTGCCCGATGTGGCCGAGGTTTACCGGTGGTTGGATCTGGGCGCCGACGCCCAACCGCCTGCCCGCCGACCGCCTGCCCGGATGGTCCGTTTGGACGGCAGGATTGCCATCGGCGGAGGGCGTGCCGCGTTCGAGCCCTTCACCCTGGCCGTCGACGACGCCCGCGTCACCGGCGCGATGGCCTACGCCCGGACGGGCGAACGTCCGAAGCTGACCGGTGACGTCCGGGTTTCGGCGCTCGACCTGGATCGTCTGCTCGGGGCACGGCAGGCCCAGGACCGTCCGGTCCCGCCGCCCGCCGCCCGGCAGCCCCCCTCCGCCCAGCCTCCCGCGGCCAGGCCTCCCGCGGAGGGACGCCCTGTGGATCGCGACCGGGGGCCGGCCCCCTCGGACGCGTTGCCCTGGCCGTCGCTGCGGCAGGTGGATGCGGAGGTGGCCCTGGCGCTCGACGGGGTGCGGTTCGGTGGCCAGCAGGTCGGGCCGGCCCGCGCGTCCGTGAAGCTGGCCGATGGCGTGCTCGACGCGGCCCTGGCCGAGGCACGGGCGTTCGGCGGCACGGTTTCCGGCACCGCCAAGGCCGACGCCGCGCGCGCCCGTGCGGAGCTTGACCTCGATCTCGCCGGTCTCGGCCTGGGGCCGTTGGTCGGGACCGTGTCCCAGGCACGGGCCGGCGAACTCAAGGTCGCCGGCCGCGTCCGGGCGTCGGGAGAGGGGACCACGCGCGGCGCCTTCGCCAACAGCCTGACGGGGGCGGCGGGATTGACGCTGACCGGCCGCGACCTGCGCCTGCCGGCGCCGCAGGTGCCGCCATTGCAGGCGTTCGACCTGCGTCTGGACGCCCCCGCCTTCGACCAGCCGGCGCGTTTGGCCGGCACCGTCACGGCCAATGGCGAGACGGTCAATCTGGCCGCCCAGGCGGCCGCCCCGCGGCGCTTGGCGGGAGGGGAGCCGAGCCCGGTCGCCCTGACCGTGGACGGGCGCTTGGTACAGGCGGGATTCGAGGGCGACGCCGCCACATCGGGGCGCCTGTCCGGACGCGTCCGCTTCGCCACGCCGTCCGTTTCCGATCTGGCGTCGCGGCTGGGGTTCCGGTTGGAGGATCCGCCCGTCGATGCGTTGCGTGCCGAAGGGCGGGTGGCGGTCGCGCCGGGGGCCCTCGCCGTGGAGGACCTGGTCCTGGCCCCCGATGTCGGTCGCCTGACCGGCCGTGTGTCCGCCGATTGGTCCGGCCCGGTGACCCGGGTCGACGCCCGTCTGGTGGCCGACGGGATCGTCGTCGGCGATGCACCGACCGCGGTCCCGGCGGGCGGCCCCCAAGGGGGTGGGCAGGTGCCGGCGCCGGCCGCCGATGCGGGATGGAGTGCGGAGCCCATCGACTTCGCGGCCCTGCGCCGCTTTGCGGTCGATGCCGTATTGGAAAACCGTTCTTCCCGGATCGGCGGCGTGGACGTTGGTCCATCGACGTTGACGCTGGCGGTCGCGGACGGGGTCCTCCGGCTCGATGCGCCCGATGTGCCTGTCTTCGGGGGCCGGACGACCATGCATGCCGAGGCGGACGGGTCGAAGGACGGGCCGGGCACGGTGCATTTGCGCGCCCAGGCCGAAGGGGTGGAGGCGGAATCCCTGCTTCAGGCCTTGGCCGGCATCGACCTGGTCCGGGGCACCACGGCGGTGGATTTGGATGTGGCGGCGCAGGGGCGGTCCCAACGGGAACTGGCCGCCGCACTCGACGGCCGGACCCGTATGGATCTGCGCAACGGTGTGCTGCGTGGTGTGAACATCGCCGCGATCCTGCGCGATCCACTGGCCGCGGCGGCGGGCCGGGCCGATCAGGGCGCGCGCGAGACCGACTTTGCCGAACTGGCCGCCACCTTCGCCATCAACGACGGGCTCGCCCGCACGGACGATCTGCGCATGCTGGCTCCCCTGTTTCGGGTGGAGGGGGAGGGCACCGTTTCCCTGCCCCAGCGCCAACTGGACCTGCGCCTTGTGCCGACGGTGGCCCCCACGCTGGAGGGGCAGGGGGCGCGCTTCGACCTGTCGGGGGTCCGCATCCCCGTCCACGTCCGGGGGCCCTTTGCCAAACCCCGGGTCGAGCCCGATTTCTCGGGCATGGCAGCGGGAATCGCCCGTGATCCGGCCGCGGCCGGGGAGGCCGTCCGGCGCCTTCAGCAGGGCGAGCAGCCGGTGGACGTGCTGCGGGGGATCCTCGGGGGCGGGGGCGGGGGCGGGGGCGGGACGTCACCGCCGCCCGGCTCGCAACCCCGGCCTTCCCAGGATCCGGCGGAAGCCGTCGGTCGCGGCTTGCGTCAACTGTTCGGACGATAGCCGGCTGTCCGCAGGCGCCGGTCGGCCGGTGTCACGACGCGAGGCTGGCGATCGGCCGCCTGCGGCTTTCCCACTTGCCGATGTAGTCCCGGGTCAGCGGGACGGCATCGACCCGCTTGGCCAGTTGGATCTGGAAGACCATCTGGCCCATGTGCCGGAAGGCGACCTCGCTGCCCGCCAGATAGAACTCCCACATCCGGCAGAAACGCTCCCCCAGCATCGCCTTCGCTTCGTCCCGGTTCGCCATGAAGCGGTCCCGCCAGGCGCGCAGCGTTTCGGCGTAGTGCAGGCGCAGGATTTCGATGTCGGTCACCCAGAGGCCGGCCTGTTCGATCGCGGGAAGGACCTCGGACAGGGCTGGCGTGTAGCCGCCGGGGAAGATGTATTTCCGGAGCCACGGGTTCGATGTGCCGGGGCCGTCCATGCGCCCGATGGAATGCAGGAGCATGACGCCGTCGTCCTTCAGGAGCCGGGCGGCGGTCCGGAAGAACTCCCCGTAATGCGGGGTGCCCACGTGCTCGAACATGCCGACCGACACAATGCGGTCGTAGCGGCCCTGCTCCTGGCGGTAATCGCGCAACAGGAACCGGACCTGGTTGGAAAGGCCCGCGCGGCGCGCCCGGTCCTCGGCGATGGCGTGCTGTTCGGTGGACAGCGTGAGCCCCGTCACTTCGACGCCGGCTTCCCGGGCGAGGTAAAGGCCCAGGCCGCCCCAGCCGCTGCCGATGTCGAGGATCTTCTGGCCCGGCGTCAGCAGGAGCTTGGCTGCGATATGCCGCTTCTTGGCGTCCTGCGCCTCTTCGAGCGTCATGTCAGGCCGCGGGAAATAGGCGCAGGAGTACTGGCGGTCGGCGTCCAGGAACAGTTCGTAAAGCCGGCCGGGCAGGTCGTAGTGGTGGGCGACGTTGGACCGGGCCCGTGCCAGCGGATTCGATTGCTCCAGCCATTGCAGCAGGCCCGGAAGCCGCCGCCGGACCGCATCAAGGAAACCCGGCATGGGACCGAGGCGGATGTTGCGGGTCAGCACATCGAGCACGTCGTAGAGCGTTCCGCCTTCGACGGTGATCGTCCCATCCATATAGGCTTCGCCAAAGGCGAGGGATGGCGTGCAGGCGAGGCGCAGGCCAAGCCGGCGGTCATTGCCGAGACGAATGGCAAGCGACGGATTGCTCGGGTGTCCGATGACATGGCGCCGTCCATCGGGATCGATGACGGTCAATCCATCCTCGCGGATCACCTCCCTGAAGATGCGCAGCGCCAGCAAGCCACACCTCCCGCCGTTCGAGTCACCGCTTTGGCACCGATGTGCGCAAAATTTACCTGATCTTTAATCCTTCCAGCGGGTGTGGCAACGACACCGACGAGCGGTGTCCCTCCCGCATTCGGTGCACCCCGAACGCAAAAAGCCCGCCGGGGCGGCTTGCCGCCCCGGCGGGCTTTTCAATGCGTTCCGATCGAACGTCAGGCGGCGGTCTGCTCGCCTTCGCCCGTCCCGGCGTTCGCCTCTTCCCGCTCGGTCAGATCGGCGGCGGTCACGGCTGCGCCGCGCTGGGCCTGCAGGGAGGCTTCTTCCTGCGAGCGGGCGACGTTGACCGTCACCGGCACGCTCACTTCCGGGTGCAGCAGCGCGCGCACCTGGAAAATGCCCAGGGTCTTGATCGGCTGGTCGATGGCGACCGTCTTCCGGTCGATCTTGAACCCCTTTTCCGTCGCGGCATCGGCCACGTCGCGCGGGCTGACCGAACCATAGAGTTGGCCGCTCTCACCCGCCTGGCGGATGATGACGACCGACAGGCCCTGCATCTTGCCGGCCAGAACCTCGGCCTCCTGGCGGGCCTTCTGGTTCATGGCTTCGAGATGGGCGCGCTGCTTCTCGAAGTGCGCCAGGTTTTCCTTGGTGGCGCGCAGCGCCTTCTTCTGGGGCAGCAGGAAGTTGCGGGCGAAGCCGGGCTTCACCTTCACAACCTGGCCCATCTGGCCGAGCTTCTCGACCCGCTCAAGCAGAATCACGTCCATCACACGTCCTCCTGGTCCCGGCCCGGGCGGCTGAACCGCTGTTTCAGCCGGGCCCAATGTTCAGTCACTCCGAGCCCGACCAGCACCATGGCCGCCGGCCCGAAAGTCAGTGGAAACAGCAAGATCCCGTACACCACCGCGAGCGCCAGCCCGCCGCCCCGTCTGCGCGTGTGGGCGAACGCATGCACGACGCCCAGGCCCGCCACCAAGTACGCCCCCGCCAGCACGACCGCCACATGATAGCCGTACCAGCCGACCAGGCTTGGCGACGCCACCGCGGCGAACACCGCGATGCCGAACGCCGCGGCCATCCAGCCCGGCAGGTCCACCTCCGCCATCCGCATCGGCGGACGGAGATTGCGGCCCATCCGCATCAGCAGGCCCTGCGCCAACGCCGCGTTCACCACGACGAGCAGCAGCAGGCTCGCCACCGCCTGGCCCGGGAAGACCCGCAGCATGGCGTCGGCGAACGCCGGATCGGCGTAAACGGCACCATCCTCCAACAGCCGGGACAGCAACTGGCCCGCCTGACCGAGGGTGGTACGGAGCAGACCGCGCAATCCGTCCGGCTGGCCCAGCGTCAGCAGGGCCCCGAGCAGGATCACACCAACGCCCCCCCTGGCCAGCCACACCAGCAGCCGGCCGGGGCCGTACCAAGCGACCGTGCCGTCCGCCCGCGGGCTCCACCGGAGCGCGCGGCTGACGACGAAGGCCGCGGGAGCAGCGAAGAGCACCAGGAACCCGACCGCCCAAGGCAGTGCCTGGGTCGACGCCAGCACCACGCCGGCGGCCGTGACCCCGGCGACGACGCTGGCGGCGAACCCGGCCGACAGTCCCACGGCGAAGATCGGCAAGGCCGCGAAGTTGGACAGGATCAGCCCGGCCAGCGGTGCCACAAGCAGGCTCAGGAACAGGAGCGCGCTAAGCGCCCCGCACCCGACTGCCGTCAATACCGCCCGAGCCGCCATATCCGTCCGCCGCCATGCCGATCGGTCCGCCCCCATCAGGCCGGCGTCACTTCACCACGTACGGAAGCAGGGCGAGGAAGCGGGCGCGCTTGATGGCCCGCGCGAGTTCGCGCTGCTTCTTGGCGGAGACGGCGGTGATGCGGGACGGGACGATCTTGCCGCGCTCGGAGATGTAGCGACCGAGCAGCTTGACGTCCTTGTAGTCGATCTGCGGCGCGTTGGCGCCGGAGAACGGGCAGGTCTTCCGACGGCGGAAGAACGGACGGCGGCCGCCGCCACCCGAACGCTGCGGGCGGCCGGCGGGTTGTTCGGTGGCGCCGGTCATGCGGCGTCTCCTTCGGTAGCGGGAGCGGACGGACGCGGGCCACGGTCGCGGAATCCGCCTTCACGCGGGCCGTCGAAACGCCGCGGGCGGTCGCGGTCGCGGTCGCCCTTGTTCAGCATCATCGCCGACGGGCCTTCCTGCAGGCTTTCCACCCGCACGACCATGTGACGCAGAACGTCCTCGTTCAGGCCCATGGTGCGCTCCATCTCGGTCACCGCGGCATGCGGCGCGTCGATGTTGAAGAGCACGTAGTGGCCCTTGCGATTCTTTTTGATTTTGTAGGTCAGGGTCTTCAGACCCCAGAACTCGGTCTTCTTGACCTCGCCGCCATTGTCGCGGATGACACCCGCGAACTGCTCGGCGAGCTGCTCGACCTGCGCGGACGAGATGTCCTGGCGCGCGATCAGCACGCATTCGTACAAAGCCATGTGGTCTCCTCTCGGCTGTTCGCGGCCCGCCGCCGTCCGGTTGGACGGCCGCACGGACCTAGCCGACACGGGCTTCTCGTGCCGGCAAGGAGCTGCGAAGGGGCGGACTATGCATATCGGCAAGCGAAATGCAAGTCCTTCGCCCGGTGAAGCCCACTTGACTTCATGAGGAACGAAGTTATGACTTCGCGCCACTTTGGCCGGGGGTGTTCCCATGGCCCGCTGACCGCTACGGACCGGCCGCGCCCGGATCCGGGAGGTGAGGTGCGATGACCCGTGCGTTCGTGTTCCCGGGACAGGGCAGTCAGGCCGTCGGCATGGGCCGCGAACTGGCCGAGGCGTTCCCGTCCGCCCGTCTGACGTTCGAGGAAGTGGACGATGCCCTCGGTCGGCGGCTGTCCAGGCTGATGTTCGAGGGGCCGGAGTCGGATCTGACGCTCACGGAGAACGCCCAGCCGGCGCTGATGGCGGTTTCCGTCGCCGTCCTGCGGGTGCTCAAGAGCGAGGGCGGCCTGGACCTGTCGCGCCACGCGGCCTATGTCGCCGGCCATTCCCTGGGCGAATACTCCGCGCTGTGTGCCGCCGGCACCTTCAACCTGTCGGACACCGCCCGGCTCCTGCGCCTGCGTGGCGTGTCCATGCAGCAGGCCGTGCCGGTGGGGGAAGGGGCGATGGCTGCCATCCTCGGCGCCGATCTGGCCGACGTTCAGGCGATCGCGGATCAGGCGGCCCGGGAAGGGGCGGCGCAGGGCGACGTCTGCACCGTCGCCAACGACAATGCGCCCGGTCAGGTCGTGGTCAGCGGCCACAAGGCCGCGGTCGAGCGTGCCGTCCGCATCGCCGCGGAAAAGGGGTTCAAACGGGCGGTCATGCTGCCGGTGTCGGCACCTTTCCATTGCCCGCTGATGGCGCCGGCCGCCGACGCCATGCGCGAGGCGCTGGGCAAGGTGGTCATGCACGAGCCGGCGGTCCCCGTGATCGCCAACGTCACCGCCGACGCCGTCAGCGATCCGGTGCGCATCCGCCAGCTCCTGGTCGAGCAGGTGACGGGCCGGGTGCGGTGGCGCGAATGCGTGCTGCGCATGAAGGACCTCGGCGTCGATACGCTGGTCGAGGTGGGGGCGGGCAAGGTGCTCGCCGGCCTGACCAAGCGCATCGACAAGGAGGTCCAGGCCGTGTCGATCAACGGCCCGGCGGATGTCGAATCCTTCCTGAAGACCCTTTGATGGCACGGCCCATGTTCGACCTGACCGGCAAGACCGCCCTCGTCACCGGGGCGTCCGGTGGAATCGGCGCCGCAATCGCGCGATCCCTGCACGACCAAGGCGCCACCGTCGCCCTGTCTGGAACGCGCGTGGCGGCACTGGAAGCCCTGGCCGCGGAACTGGGCGGCGACCGCGTCCATCTCGCGCCCGGCAACCTGGGCGAGGCCGGTGGGCCCGAGGCGGTGTTCGCCGCGGCCGAAAAGTCCATGGGCGGCGTCGACATCCTGGTGAACAATGCCGGCCTGACCCGCGATGGGCTGGCCGTGCGCATGAAGGACGAGGACTGGGAGACCGTCCTCAACGTGAATTTGACCTCCGGCTTCAAGCTGGCCCGCGCGGCCCTCAAGGGCATGATGCGCAAGCGCTGGGGCCGCATCATCGGCATCACGTCGGTGGTCGGGGTGACCGGGAATCCGGGGCAGGCGAACTACGCCGCCTCGAAGGCCGGCATGATCGGGATGAGCAAGGCGCTGGCCGCCGAGGTGGCGGGCCGGGGCGTGACCGTCAACTGCGTCGCGCCGGGGTTCATCGAAACGGCCATGACCGACGCTTTGAACGATCAGCAGCGCGAGGCGATCCTGCCACGGGTGCCGGCCGGCCGGCTGGGCACGCCCGGCGAGATCGCGGGCGCGGTTGTCTATCTCGCCAGCGACGAGGCCGCCTATGTTACCGGCCAGACGCTGCATGTGAACGGCGGCATGGCGATGATCTGATCGGCGGGCGCTGGTCAGGTCTTTCAAACCATGCTACCAAGCGCCACTTTTCTGGGGCGCTCCCCACGCCCGCGGGGATCCATTGGTGTGCCCGCGGCCAATGTCCAACTCTTCAGGGTCGAAAAGGTTTACGGAAATGAGCGACATCGCCGAGCGCGTGAAGAAGATCGTGGTTGAACACCTGGGCGTGGAAGAGGGCAAGGTCACCGAGAACGCCAGCTTCATCGACGACCTGGGCGCCGACAGCCTCGACACCGTCGAGCTGGTCATGGCCTTCGAAGAGGAATTCGGGGTCGAAATCCCGGACGACGCGGCCGAGAAGATCCTGACCGTCAAGGACGCGATCGATTTCATCAAACAGAACGCTCCCGCGGCCTGACGCGCTGACTTGAGCGCCGGCACCGTGTGACCGAGCGTCCGGAGTCATTCACATGAGACGAGTGGTCGTCACCGGGATGGGCATGGTCACGCCGTTGGGCGTGGGCGTGGACGCCAATTGGAACAGTCTGGTCGCCGGCAAGTCCGGCCTCCGGGCCATCCAGTCCTTTGACGTTTCGGACCTGCCCGCCAAGATCGCCGGGCAAATTCCGCGCGGCGACGGGACGAACGGCACCTTCAACGCCGACTCCTTCGTTCCCCCGAAGGAGCAGAAGAAGATGGATGATTTCATCCTCTTCGCCATCGCGGCCGCCAAGGAAGCAGTGGAATCGTCCGGCTGGGTGCCCGGCGACGACGAGGCGCGCGAGCGCACCGGCGTCCTGATCGGGTCGGGGATCGGCGGCCTGCCGGCGATCCACGACGGTGCCGTGACGTTGAACGACCGGGGGCCACGGCGCCTGTCGCCGTTCTTCATCCCGTCGGCCCTGATCAACGAAGCGTCGGGCCACGTCTCGATCCAGTACGGATTCAAGGGGCCCGTGCATTCGGTCGTGACCGCGTGCGCGACCGGCGCCCACGCCATCGGCGACGCCGCCCGCATGATCATGCTGGACGACGCCGACGTGATGGTGGCGGGCGGCACGGAAGCGGCGGTGAGCCGGCTGGGCATCGCGGGGTTCGCGGCAATGCGCGCCCTGTCCACCAACTTCAACGAGACCCCGGAAAAGGCGTCCCGTCCCTACGACCAGGACCGTGACGGCTTCGTCATGGGCGAGGGCGCCGGCGTTCTGGTGCTTGAGGAGTTGGAGCACGCGAAGAAGCGCGGCGCCAAAATCTATGCCGAAATCGTGGGCTATGGCCTGTCCGGCGACGCCTACCACCTCGCCGCACCGGCCGAGGACGGCAATGGTGCGTTCCGGGCCATGCGGATGGCCCTGAAGCGGGCCGCGCTCGACCCGTCGGACATCGACTACCTGAACGCCCACGGCACCTCCACCCCGCTCGGCGACGAGATCGAGGTGGGCGCGGTGAAGCGGCTGTTCGGGAACGCCGTTGCCAACCTGTCCATGTCCTCGACCAAGTCGGCCATCGGGCATCTTCTGGGGGCGGCCGGCGCGGTGGAGGCCATCTACTCCATCAAGTCGATCACCGATCAGGTGGTCCCGCCGACGCTGAACCTGGACAACCCGTCGGACAACTGCCAGGGCGTGGACCTCGTACCGCACAAGGCGAAGGAGCGCCGGGTTCGCGCGGCGCTGTCGAACTCCTTCGGGTTCGGCGGCACCAACGCCTCGGTGATCTTCAAGGAGTTTCCGGGCTGAAATTCCGGCCCCGTGCTCCAATTCCACGCGGTTCAATGACGATCGCCCCGGATCCCCTCCGGGGCGATCTCGTTTCCGCATCGGGACTTTCGATCCGCAAGCCCTGGCGGGCTGCAAGTCTTGGGCTGGCCGATGCGCGTTCTCGCCTGGATCCTCGGCGTCTTCCTCCTCCTGGCCCTGGCGGCCGCCGGCCTGTTCGCCTGGGCCGTGCAGCAGTACCGGGCACCCGGCCCTTTGGCGGCGGAACGCAACATCCTCATCCCCCGCGGCTACGGCGTGCAGGAGATCGCCGAGCAGCTTGAAGTGGAAAAGGTCGTGTCCAGCCGTTGGCTGGTCCTGGCCGGCGTACGCTTCACCGAGGGCCGTCCCTTGCGGGCGGGCGAATACGCGTTCCCCGCCGGCATTTCGGCCGAAGGCGTGGTGGAGTTGCTTCGCAGCGGCCGCACCGTCGTCCGCCGCCTCACGGTGGCCGAGGGGCTGACCTCCGCACAGGTGGTGGCGCTCATCCAGGCCGAGCCCGCCCTGTCGGGCGAGATGGGCAGTGTCCCGGGCGAGGGGACCCTGCTGCCCGACACCTATCATTTCTCATGGGGCGACAGCCGGCAGTCCGTGGTGGAGCGGATGCAGAAGGCCATGCGCGATGCGGTGGCGGAGCTTTGGGCGAAGCGGGCCGAAGGCCTGCCGCTGGAGCGGCCGGAGCAGGCGGTGGTGCTGGCGTCCATCGTGGAGAAGGAAACCGGCGTGGCGGCGGAGCGGGCCCGGGTGGCCGGGGTGTTCGCGAACCGCCTGCGCCGGAACATGCGCCTGCAGAGCGATCCCACGGTGGTCTATGGCCTGACCAACGGCCAAGGGGCCTTGGGCCGGCCGTTGACGCGGGCCGACTGGCGGCACGCGAGCCCGTTCAACACCTACCAGATCGACGGATTGCCGCCGAAGCCCATCGCCAACCCCGGCCGGGCCTCGCTCGCCGCCGCCATGGACCCCGAGCGGCACGACTACCTGTACTTCGTCGCCGATGGCAGCGGCGGCCACGCCTTTGCCCGGACCCTGGCCGAGCACAACCGCAATGTCGCCCGCTGGCGCCAGGTCCAACGCGAACGGGGCGAGCCGGCGGACGCGGTGGCCGCCGAGGAGTGATGCCCCTTGCCGGTGGGATCGTCCGGGTTTTCACCCACCCGGCGGCCAGGACGTGTTTTGCAGAACCACCCGGTACCCGTCCGGGTCTTCGAAGGTGACGCCGTGGCGGTCCCAGTAGGGATTGTAGGACGGCACCGGGGCGTGCCCGTGGTTCTTCATGCGGGACACCGCATCTTCCCAAGCGGCCCGCTCGGGCAGATAGAAGACCAGCAGATTGTCCTGGGTCGGTGCTCTGCCGGCCGTGTGTCCGTGATGTCTGGTGAATTCCAGATGATAGGGCGCATTCGGGTGGCCGAGCATGACCCCGTCGAAGCCGTCGTGATTTTCGAAGCTGGCGAGAATCTCAAGGCCAAGGCCGTCCCGGTAGAATGAGACCACCTCGTCCAAACGGTCCGTGGGCCTGGCAACCCTCAGCGCGGGAAAGGTCATTGGGGGCTCCAGGGACCGAGTCCGGCTTCCACACCGGCCCCATGAAAGGGTGGACCCGGCAGGGTGCGCAACCTTTCCGGGAGGGTCAAGCCCGGCTCCGTTGGCGCCCCGGCCTACCGCTTCTTCAGCCCGTCACAACCGGCCACAGGGCTGCGATGGCGAAACCGGCCAGCACCAGGGCGGACGCGCGGTTGATCCACGCCATTGCGGCCGGGGTGACCCGTGTCCGCAGACGCCCAACCACACCGCTCAGCCCCAGCCACCATGCGGCCGAGCCCACGAACACGCCGGCCACCAGATGCAGCCCGCCGGTGGACGCGCCCTCCGGTCCCAGGGCGGCGATCACGCCGGCGAAACTCAGGATCGTCGCCGGGTTGGCGAGCGTCAGGACCGTCGTGCCGGCCCATGCCGTCAGCAGGCCCGTCGCATCGGGCGCCCGTGCCGCGTCCTCGGCCGGCCGTGCCCGCCACGTTCCCCACGCCAGCCATGCCAGGAGCCCGGCGCCGATCAGGCGGAAGGCCGCCTCGTGCGCCAGCAGCGTCGCCGCCAGGGCCACCCCGAAGACGGCGACCAGACCATAGGCGGCATCGGCGGTCGCCGCGCCCAACCCGGTGGCGAGCCCCATGGCCGGACCCTGCGCCAAGGTGCGCCGGATGCAAAGAAGCCCGATCGGGCCGACCGGTGCGGCGATGGCGAGGCCGATGGCCAATCCCTGGATGAACGGGTTCATGATGGTCCGCCGACCGGAAGGGCGGCCGTCTCCTTGATCGAGGAGAGGGCGATGGTGGTCAGGGTGCGCGACACGCCGGGGGCGGACTTGATGCGCCGGGCGAGAACATCCTCCAGGGCCACCGTGCCGGACGCGCGCACCTTCAGCAGGTACGACCATTCCCCGGTCACATGGTGGCATTCCAGCACGGCCGGCGTGTCGGCCATGGCCGCGCGGAAACCCGCCTCGTGTTCCGGCCGGTCCAGCAGCACGAGCACGAAGGCCAGAAGGCCGAACCCGACCGCATCCGGGTCCAGGTCGGCCCGCCAGCCGCGGATCGTGCCCGAAGCTTGCAGCTTCTTCAGCCGCTCGTTGACCGCCGACACCGACAGGCCGACGGCCGCGCCGACCTCGGCATAGGAGGCACGGGCGTCCCGCTGCATGTGCGCGATGATTTTGCGGTCGATCTCGTCCATGGCCGCATGATGTGCGGCTTTTGGTTCTTTGGAAAGGGTGTTTTACGACTGGAGCAAGCCCAAATCCTGCAGATCGCGGCGAAGCTGGGCGGCATCGCGGAACAGGATCCCGCGCATGCCCACGGCACGGGCACCGTCCACGTTCTTCGGCGCGTCGTCGATGAAAACCGTATCCGGGGCGTCCAGGCCATAGGTGTCGAGCAGGCGGTGGTAGATGGCGGGATCCGGTTTCACGAGCCCGACCTCGCCCGACACGACGACGCCCTCGAACCAGGTCATCTCCGGATAGGTTCCTTGCGCCAGCTTCAGTTTCGGGGCGGAGAAGTTGGTGATGGCGAAGGTGCGCACGCCGCGTGCCCGCAGATCCGCCAGAACCTCGCGGGTTCCGGGGACCCGGCCGCGCACGGTTTCCTCCCAGCGCAGATGGTAGGCGGCGATCAGATCGGCCTTGTCGGGATGCCGTTCGGCCAGAAGCCGCACCGCTTCGTCCCAGTCGCGGCCGCGGTCCTGCTCCAGGTTCCAGTCGGGGGTGCAGATTTCGGCCAGGAACCGTTCCATCTCGGCTTCGTTCTGGAACAGCTTCCGGTAGAGGTATCTCGGGTCCCAGTCGATGAGCACGCCGCCGAAATCGAACACGGCGATCCTGGGCTTGGACCGTTCCACGGGCATGGCGGGATCCTGTCGGGGTAGGGGCGGAGAGGCGTTTGCGGGGCCGGGGGGACTTATAGGATAAGGGCCCATGGATCGGAAATCCGCACCTCGGGAGGATGCACCTTGAAGCTGTACGGTTACTTCCGCTCGTCGGCCGCGTTCCGGGTGCGCATCGGCCTGAACCTGAAGGGGCTGGCGTACGAGCACGCGGGTGTGCACCTGCGCAAGAACGAGCAGAGGGCGGCGGCCTATGCGGACCTGAACCCGCAGATGCTCGTCCCGGCGCTGGTCGATGGGGAGCAGGTGCTGACCCAATCGCTCGCGATCCTGGAATACCTGGACGAAACCCACCCCGAGCCGCCGTTCCTGCCGCGCGACCCGGCCGGCCGCGCCCGCGTGCGTGCCATCGCCCAGATCGTCGCCTGCGACGTCCATCCGCTGAACAATCTACGGGTTCTGCGCTACCTGGAACGGGACATGGGTCAGGATCAGGCCCGGCGCGATGCGTGGTACGCGCAGTGGATCGTGGAGGGTTTCGCCGCCATCGAGGCGACGCTTGCAAAAGGGCCGACCGGCGCCTTCTGCCACGGCGATACGCCCACCCTCGCCGACATCTGCCTCGTGCCGCAGGTTTTCAACGCCCGCCGCGTTCCGTTCGACTTCGCGCCCTATCCGACGCTGATGCGCGTGTTCGAGGCTTGCATGCGGCTCCCGGCCTTCGACGCCGCCCAACCCTCCCGCCAGCCCGACGCCGAGCCATAGGATGGTGGCCGGGCCGGCGGCGGCCCGGCTCAGCTCCCCCGGGCTTGGCGGACCAGACCCCGAAGGGTGGCGAGGTCGGCGGCGCCCGGAACGAGCTGGTCGCCGATGATGAAGGCGGGCGTGCCCTGGATGCCCAGCGCGGTGGCCAGGGCGCGGTTGGCCTGGATGTGCTGCTCGATGTCCGGGGCCTGCATGTCGCGCTTGAGCCGTTCGACGTCGAGCCCGACCGAACGGGCGATGCGCATCACCAGCGCCTCGTCCATCTGGCCGCGCGCCTCCATGAGCGCGTCGTGCATTTCCAGGTATTTGCCCTGGTTGCGCGCCGCCAGCGCCGCGCGCGACGCCACCACCGAGGCGGGGCCGAGAATCGGAAATTCCTTGTAGACCCGCCGGATCCGGCCGTCGCCGGCCACCAGGTCCTTCACGGTCGGGTGGACGCTCTTGCAGTAGCCGCACTGGTAATCGAAGAACTCGACCAGCGTCACGTCACCCTGCGGGTTGCCGGCCACGGGCGCGTTGGGATCGTTCAGGATCTCGGTCCGGCGCTCGGCCAGGGCCCGGCGGGCCTGGTCCTGTTCGGCCTTCGCCTGCCGTTCGCGCAGGATTTCGACCGCCTCCATGATGATCTCGGGATTGGCGAGGATGTACTCCCGCACGATCCGCTCGATCTCGGCCCGGTTGGCCTGTGCCGACACCGTACCGGTGGTCATCAAAAGGACCGTTGTCGCGGCAACGAGGCGGCGCAGGTTCAGGCGGCGCATGGGGTGGCTCTCCGGCATTCGGTTCGGCCGCGAGCATGGCCGGGCGTAGGCGCCGCGGCAAGCCTGCGCGTGCGGCCCGCGGACGGTGGGTTCATTCCTGGGTCCGTTCCTTGGACACGATCATGCCGATGTCCTGCGCCCGCACCCAATGGGGGGAGCCCGTGGGCAGGAGCTTCATGGCCCGTTCCGACCAATGCCGTGCCGCGACCCGGTCGCCGCGGGAAAGTGCCGCTTCGGCGGTGGCGTAGGCGGTCTTGCCCGGGTCGCCCTGGCGGTTCCAGGCGACCGCCAGCAGCCGCCAGCCTTCGGCCGATCGCTCCTCGTAGCGCAGCGCCGTTTCCAGCGCGCGGATGGCGGTGTTCACCAGGCTGTTGTCGCCGGTTTCCAGCAGGGCCTGCGCGTAGGCGGTTTGGATCAGGGCCGAGGTCGGCACCAGCTCCACCGCCCGGCGGTAGCTGGGGATGGCTTCGGCGATACGTCCGCTGCGGACCAGCATCTCGCCGCGCAACTCGTGGAAGAACGGATTGTTCGGCTCCGCGGCGATCAGTCCGTCGATGGCCTGCAACGCGCGCGGGATCTCGTTGCGGCGGTAGAGCGAATAGGCACGCGCATAGCGCGCCACGATGCTGGTGTCGGTTTCGGGATAGCGCCGCACCGCCCCTTGCGGATTGACGTAGGCGTAGAGCTTCGCCCGCATCCGCCGGTGCATCTCCACGATCTCGGGTTTCGGCTGGGCTCCGGCGTGGCGGGACCGTTCCAGCGCGAAACGCACCGCCGAAACCCGGTCCTGGGTCAGCGGGTGGGTGCGCACGTATTCGACCTGGGCATTGGTCGGGCGCGCGTCCTCGACGGCCAGGAATTCCAGGAATTCCAGCATGCCGCGGGGCGACAGTCCCGACCGCTCCAGATAACTCAGCCCCGCCTGGTCGGCCGAGGATTCCTGCGTGCGGTTGAAGCTCAGGAACGCCCGGCGCGCCATCTCGGCACCGCCGGACATGACCGCGGCCCCGGCGCCGGCCGCGGCCCCGCCCGACGCCGCCACCGCGGCGACCCCCAGCAGCATGGACAGCAGCGCCTGGGCCGACGCGCCTTCCATGGCTTCCTGGCCGCGGACCAGATGCCCGCCCGCGATGTGGCCGGTTTCGTGCGCGATCACGCCCAGAAGCCGGAGCGGGTCGTCGCTGTGCAGGATCAGGCCGGTGTGGAGGAAGATGTTCTGGCCGCCCGCCACGAACGCGTTCAGGCCGGGGTCGTTCACCAGCAGGATGAGGACCGAGTCCGGGTCCAGGCCCGCGGCATCGAAGATTGGCCGCGACATCGTGCGGATGATATGTTCTGTCTCCGCATCCCGAAGCAAACCGATCCGGCGCTGCGCCTCCACGGGCTGGCCGGACGCGATCAGCGCCCCGGCGAGCACGATGGCGAGAAACGATCTGAATCCGGCCGATTTCGGCACGGCGAACCCCTTCGCGAATCCGAGGCGGGCGGCAGGCGCCCTCGATTTAGATCGGGCATCCCATGCCCGTTTCCAGCGTCCATCCGGATTTTGGCGAGGCTTGGGCGTTCGTGCCACCCTCTTTCCGTTGTTGGCGCTGCCATTGCTTGCGGCCTGCGGCGGTCCGGGCTCGATTGGGGTCCGCGTCGGCGAGGCGGCGGGGCGCAGCTACAATCCCGTCCAGCCGCTTGCGGCCGTGGCCGCCGACGAGCCGCGCGCGGTCGAAGCCGCCGCACGGATGCTGGCCTCCGGCGGATCGGCCATGGATGCGGCGGCGGCGGGCGGCTTCGTGCTCGCGGTGGCGCTGCCGGATCGGGCGGGGCTGGCCGGGGGCGGCATGTGCCTCGTCCATGACGCCAATGCCAAGACGGTGCGCACATTGGATTTCCTGCCCCGGCCCGGCCCGCAGGGGGCCGCCGTCCCCATGACCGCGGTCGGCCTGTCGGGACTGCACGGGGCGGGCGGTCGGCTGCGGTGGGCCCAGGTGCTGGCCCCCGCCGAGGCGTTGGCCCGGGGGGACGAGCCCCTGTCGCGCGCGGCGGCCGAGGGGATCGCCCGCGCCTCCCGCTCGCTTGGCCGCGACCCCGAGTTCGTCCGGACCTTCACCAGCGCGGGCCGTCCGCCGGTGGAAGGCACCCGGCTGCCCCAGCCGAACCTGGAGGCGCTGCTGATGCAGGTGCGCACGCAATTGGCGGGCGGGCAGGTGGTGGCGGCCAGGGTTGCGCAGGCGACCGACGGCCCGGCACCTGCGCGGATCGCCGCCGATTGGCGCGACACGGTTCGGCTGGCGGCGGGCGACGATGAACTGCACCTTGCCGACGTCCGCCTGGACCCGGCGGCCGAGGCGCGGCTGCGGACCGCCGCCGCCATGCCACAGGCGGACCGGGCCCGGGCACTGGCCGACGCGCTTCGGGCGGCGCTGCCCGGGGACAGTTCGTCCTGGGCCACCATCGCCACGCTGGACGGGTCCGAGAACGCGGTCGCCTGCGCGTTGACCCTCGGTGCGCCGGCCGGGGCGGGGCGGATGGCACCCGGTACGGGGCTGGTGCTGGCGGTGCCCGCAGGGGCCCCGCCCGCGATTGCCGTCGTGATGAACGCCAAGTTGAACGACACCTTGTTTGCCGGCGCCGCCCCCGGGGGTGGGGAGGGGGTGGGGGTCACGCGGGTCGAATGCGCGGTCAATCCGGCGACCTCCGCGAAAACCTGCCGTCCCGTCGCGGGAACGCCGGACGGTTTTGCCGCCAAGCCCGGGGAGGATGTCCGTCGATGACCTTGAAGGTCGCGAAACGCGGCGCCATTGCGCCATTCATCGTCATGGAGGTGCTGCGCGCCGCCAACCAGCGGCAGGCGGCCGGTGGCGACGTGATCCACCTGGAGGTCGGCCAGCCCGCCACGTCGGCACCGGCCAAGGTGCGCGAGGCGGCCAAGGCGGCCTTGGACTCCGACCGGCTCGGCTACACCGATGCGTTGGGCATTCCGCCGTTGCGGGCGGCCATCGCCCGGCATTACCGCGACACCTACGGTGTGGATGTGCCGGTGGAACGGGTGGTGGCGACCACCGGGTCGTCCGGCGCGTTCCTCCTGTCCTTCCTGGCCGCATTCGAGCCGGGCGACCGCGTGGCCATGGTTGCGCCCAGCTATCCGGCGTACCGCAACATCCTGTCCGCGGTGGGCGTGGTGCCGGTGGAAATCCCGGCCGGGCCGGAAACCCGCTTCCAGCTCACGCCCGAGCTTCTGGAGCGGGCGGGTGGCCGGTTCGACGGGTTGATCGTCGCAAGCCCCGCAAACCCCACCGGGACGATGCTGGCCCCGGATGAGCTGGCCGCCTTGGCCAAGTGGTGCGATGCGAACCGGGTTCGTCTGGTTTCGGACGAGATCTACCACGGCGTCAGCTACGGACGGCCGTGCGCCACGGCGCTGACCTCGTCCAGCAGCGCCATCGTCATCAACAGCTTCTCCAAGTACTTCTCCATGACCGGGTGGCGGCTCGGCTGGATGATCGTGCCCGAGGATCTGGCGCGGTCCGTGGAGTCCCTGGCCCAGAACCTGTACATTTCGCCACCCAGCCTGAGCCAGGCGGCCGCCGTGGCCGCCTTCGACTGCCGGGACGAGCTGGACGCCAACGTCGCGCGCTACGCGGCCAACCGCCGCCTTCTGCTCGACCGTTTGCCGGAAGCCGGGTTCGACCGGCTGGCCCCGGCCGATGGCGCCTTCTACCTGTACGCCGACATCGGCGACCTGACCAACGACAGCGAGGCGTTCTGCCGGCGGATGCTGGCCGAAACCGGGGTCGCGGCGACGCCGGGCATTGACTTCGATCCCGAGCGGGGGCGCCGGTACATGCGCTTCTCGTTCGCCGGCTCGTTCGAGGACATGGAGGCCGCGGCCGAACGGCTGCGGCGGTGGATCAAAGGGGGCTGACCGGGACGGCCGGTCAAAGCCCGCCCAGGAAGGCCAGGAGCGCCGCGTTCACGTCGGACGGGCGCTCCTGCTGCACCCAGTGGCCAGCGCCCTCGATGAGGTGGACGCCGCGCAGGTCCGAGCAGGATTGCGGTAGGCGCGTCGCCGCGTCCTTGAAGCCGGGTATCCCCAATACGGGGTCGCGGGTTCCCGCAATGAACAGGGCCGGCACACGGACCTTCGCCCCGGCCCAGGGGGCCAGCAACTCGTTGTTCCGATCCAGGTTCCGGTACCAGTTGAGCCCGCCGCGGAAGCCGCTCTTGCGGTGCCGGGCGGCGTAGAAGGCGACATCCGCCTCGGTGAGCCAGCCGGGCAGCCGATCGGGGCCAGGCATGGTTTCGATCAGGGTGCCGCCCGGCCCGACCATCCCCCGCCAGCCCGCCTCGTTGTCGCCGGACAGGGCATACAGGATCCGCCGCATCGCCTCGCCGGGATCGCGATCGAACTGTGCCTCCACGCCCGGTGTCTGGAAATGGACCATGTAGAAGCCGTCCAGACCCCGGCGCCGCATGACCTCGACGATCGAAACGGGATCGGCTTGCGACGGGCTGCGTGGCCTGTAGGGCACGCTGAGGCCGGCGACCGCGGTGAACCGGTCCGGCCGCATGAGCGTGCCGTTCCAGGCGACCGGGGCACCCCAGTCGTGGCCGACCACGACAGCCGTCTCGATGCCAAGCGCATCGAGCAGGCCGACCATGTCGCCGACGAGGTGGAGGAGGGTGAAGGCGGCCGGATCGGCGGGGCTGTCGCTATCGCCGTAGCCGCGCATGTCGGGGGCGATGGCCCGGTAGCCGGCCGCCGCCAGGGCGGTCATCTGGTGCCGCCAGGAATAATGGCTTTCCGGCCAACCGTGGCAGAGCAGGACAGCGGGACCGCTGCCCAGCTCTGCCACATGCAGGCGGATGCCGTTGGCTTGGACGAGTCGTTCCGTGGGCTGGGTCAAGAAAGGTCTCCCCGCCGCCGTTGCACGGTACGGGGAGAGCCTATCAGCCCATCAGACGGTTCCACCAGCCGCGCTTCGGCTTTTCCGGCGGACGGTTGACGTTGACCGCGGGGCCTTCGGCCGCCGCAGCTTCGGTGGCAGGGGCCTCGGCAGGTGCCGCGGCCCCGGTCGCCGGCTGCGCCTTGTCCGACCGAGCGGCGGATAGCGCCGGGGTCGGCTCGGCCGGAGCGACCGCAACGGGTTCGGCCAACGGCGGCTCGGCCGCAGCCGGCGCCGCGTCGGGCGTCTCCGCATTGGCGGGCTCCGCCTCGGCGGCCGCCTTGCGCTTGCGCGGGGTGCTCGTCCGCTTGCGCTTGGGGGCGGCTTCCGGAGCGGCTGCTTCCGACGGTGCCGGCTCGGCGGCCGCCGGTGCGTCCGCGGTCACGGCGTCCGGCGCCGTCTCGGCCGTGGCGGTCTTGCGCTTGCGGGTGCTCGTCCGCTTGCGCTTGGCCGGCGCCTCTTCGGCTGCACCGGCCTGCGGGGCCTCGGGAAGCGCCACGGCGGGTTCGGCTGCCGGGGCGTCCAACCCGCTCAGATCGAGCAGATCGTCGACATGGGCCACCTCGACCGGCCCCGACAGAGGCGGAAGCGGCGGGATGCGCACGGGGGGCGGGACCACGACCGCGTCGTCGGTGGCCTCGTCGTCCTGTGCGGTCTCGGCCACTGCGGGTTCACCGCCCTCGCGGTCGCGACGGCGACGACGCCCACCGCGCTTGCCACGCCGACGGCGGCGCTGCTCCTCGCCCTCCTTGGCCTGGGCGTCGATGTCGCCTTCTTCCCGGCTGGCGTCCTGGCCGCCATCCTGGACTTCGTCCTCCTCCGGCTCGCCGGCTTCGGCGCCGTCCTCGGGCGCGCCCAGCACCGCGAACGTGTCCGGTCGGTTGTCGGCGGGGCCGTCACCGCGCCGCCGCCGACGACGGCGGCGACGCTTGCGCCGCCGTTCGTCCTCGCCGTTCGCGTCGGCACCGACCAACTCCTCGGTCTCGGCGGCCTCGTCCTCGGTTGCGTCCTGCTCCTCGTCCTCGATGACCTGGACGGGCTCCTGGGTCGGACGTTCCGCCAGGGCGGCGATTTCCTCCGGGGTTTTGGACCGGATGCGGTCGAGCCGGTAGACCGGCGGCACCATCTCCCCGTCCGCCGTGACCAGCACGCGGAAGGCGTAGCGCCGCTCCAGGTCCGCCAGGGCAGGGCGGAGCTGGTTCAGGATGTAGAGCGCGACGGCCGTCGGGACCGTGACCGAGATTTCGGCCGAGCGGCGGCGGATGCCTTCCTCCTGCACCGCCCGCAGCACTTCCATGGCCGCGGACTCCGTGGACCGGACGAGGCCCAGGCCCTGGCACTGCGCGCACCGCTCGAAGTGGGTTTCGACCAGCGAGGGGCGCAGGCGCTGGCGCGACAGCTCGAGCAGGCCGAAGGGCGAGATGCGTCCGATCTGGATGCGCGCCCGGTCCGCCTTCATCGCCTCCTTGAGCTTGCGCTCGACGGCCGCGTTGTTGCGGCTGTCCTCCATGTCGATGAAGTCGATGACGATCAGCCCGGCCATGTCGCGCAGGCGGAGCTGCCGGGCGACCTCCTCGGCGGCCTCCAGGTTGGTCTTGGTCGCCGTCTCCTCGATGTTGCGCTCGCGCGTGGCGCGGCCCGAGTTGACGTCGATGGCGACCAGGGCTTCCGTCTGGTTGATGACGATGTAGCCGCCGGACTTCAGCTGAACGACCGGGTTGTGAATCGCGTCGATCTGCGATTCCACCTGATGGCGCATGAACAGCGGGATGAAATCATCCCGGTACGGCTGGACCTTTTTGGCATGCGACGGCATCAGCATGCGCATCTGGTCCTTGGCGACCCGGTAGCCCTCTTCGCCCTCGACCCAGATTTCGTCCACGTCGCGGCCGTACAGGTCGCGGATCGACCGCTTGATGAGGTCGCCTTCCTCGTGGATCAGCGCCGGCGCGGTCGCGGCCAGGGTGCGCTCGCGGATGGAGTCCCACAGGCGCAGCAGGTAGTCCAGATCGCGCTTGATCTCCTGCTTGGTCCGCTCCATGCCGGCGGTGCGCAGGATGACGCTCATGCCTTCCGGCAGGTCCAGATCGTCCAGCAGCTCCTTCAGCCGCTTGCGGTCCTGCTGGTTGGTGATCTTCCGGCTGACGCCGCCGCCGCGCGGCGTGTTCGGCATCAGCACGCAGTAGCGGCCGGCCAGCGACAGATAGGTCGTCAGCGCCGCGCCCTTGTTGCCGCGCTCTTCCTTGGTGACCTGCACCAGCATGATCTGCCGGCGCTTGATCACTTCCTGGATCTTGTAGTTGCGGTAGGAGCGGTGGCGCCGCTGGCGGGCCTCCTCCACCTCGTCGCCGCCGACCTGCTCGACACCCTCGCCGGCCTCGGCACCCGATGCCTCGACCTGTTCGACCAGGCCGTTGCCGTTGTCGGTGGCGGACCCGTCCTCGTCCGCATACGCGGGCGGCAGGATCTCGCCGTCCAGGGCCGCGTTGCGGTCGGCGTTGGCCCGATCGGCACCGCCGTTGAACCCATTCCCGGCGTTGCCGTTGTCCTCTTCGTCCGCAAATTCGTCGGCCGCGGAGATGTCCGTCTCCCGCGGTTCCGGCAGCTCGCTGACGCTTTGTTCGTCGGCGTCCAGCGCTTCGCGGTCGGCGACCGGAATGCGGTAGTAGTCCGGGTGGATTTCCGAAAAGGCCAGGAACCCGTGCCGGTTGCCGCCGTATTCCACGAACGCGGCCTGCAACGAGGGTTCCACCCGCGTCACTCTCGCCAGATAAATGTTGCCCTTGATCGGGCGTCGGCTGGCGATTTCGAAATCGAGCTCTTCGAGCTTGTTACCGTTGACAACGACCACCCGCGTCTCTTCGGGATGGGTCGCATCGATCAGCATGCGCTTAGCCATGCATCTCCCCAAGGTGCACCGAACCGCCCGCGCGACCTACGGGCGACGGCGCATCCCTTATGTGGCGAAGCATCGGATTCCAGCCGAGCGGCCCGTCGAACGGCGCTTACGCGAGCTGCCAGGACGGCTTGGCTATACGGTATCCGGGCTCCGGGCCCGCTGGGTCCGAAGCCTGCTTCGAGGTTTCGCCTTCCTCCGCGCAATCCAAAGAGCGCAACGCGGCCGGCAGGCCTGCGTGGATGTCCTCATTGAGAGGGCGGCCCGGATGCCGGTCGCGACAGCGCCGAACCTTGGTCGTTCCGGCGGACTTGGTGTGTCGCGGGCGCAGGATAGTCGCCCACGGTCCCATCCACAATGGTGGATAGCGACGGGGGTGGAATTGAATGCCGCCGCGGAAGGCGCATATCGACGCAGCCGCGGCGCCACCGTCGGCCGTGGATCGGCCTATGTCTTACCTTTTTCATTGAGGCGGTTGATTCCCAAGACGTATACCGGTTGGTAGATTCGGCTGCATCTGGTCCGTCGGGATGCGCTTGCGCGCGATCGTCCTCGCCCTGTTCCTGCTGGCGGCCCCCTTCGCGGCGGGACCGTCCCTCGCGGCTGGATCCGAGCCCGGCAGGCCGTCGGTTCTCGATGCGCGTGTCGGCGTTCATGCCGAGCGCACCCGCTTCGTGATGGAGCTGTCGGACGCGACGGAGTTCCGCATCGCGCTGCATTCGGACCCGTACCGCATCGTCATCGAGTCGGCCGCCGGGGCCTGGGCCGACGCGAACGGCGAGCCCGGCCGCGGCCTGGTGGCCCGCATCCGCGGCGGGGGCGCGGAGGGTGGGGGCAACCCGGTGGTCCTCGACCTGTCCGGGCCGGTGCGGATCGCACAGGCTTTCGTTATTCCGCCGCGCGACGGCCGCCAGCACCGGCTGGTCATCGACCTGGAGGCGGCGGCACCCGGCGCCTTTGCGGCCGAGCAGCGGCGCCTTGGTTCCGGCCGTCCGGTGCCCGACGCCCCGTCCGGGCCCGCGCAAAGGGCGGCGCCCGTTCAGCCGGCCGTGGTCCAAACGGCCCCGTCCCCGTTCCAGGCCCCTCCGATCCAATCCCCCGCCCAGGCGCAGGACCAGACCACACCCGTCGTCGCGCGGCCGGCGTCGCCGCCGGGCGATGCGGTCCGCGGCACGGCGCCCGTTCCCCGGTCGAACCCGGGCCGGACGTCGCGGCGGACGGTGGTCCTCGATCCCGGGCACGGTGGCGAGGATCCCGGCGCGATCGCCGTCACGGGCATGTACGAGAAGGATCTGACCCTCAAGGTCGCCCGCGCGCTTGCCGCCCGGCTGGAGGCGACCGGCCGCTACCGCGTCGTCCTGACCCGCGACCGGGATGTGTTCGTGCGCCTGCGCGACCGTGTCGCCATTGCACGGGACGCGGGCGCCGACCTGTTCTTATCGCTGCACGCCGATTCCATCGACCAGTCCGACATGCGCGGCATGTCGATCTACACCCTCTCGCAGCAGGCGTCCGACCGCGAGGCCGCGATGATGGCCGCCCGCGAGAACCGGGCGGACGCCGTGGCCGGGCTCAAGCTCGCCGATGCCGGCGACGAGGTGGCCGGCGTTCTCATGGCGCTTGCGCAGCGCCACACCCTCAACCAGTCGCGGCGCTTCGCCAACCTGCTGGTCGACCATCTCGGACGGGACTTCCAGCTCGTCCCGCGGCCGCACCGGTCCGCCGGCTTCGCCGTCCTGACCGCGCCCGACGTCCCGGCGGTGCTGGTGGAAATGGGCTACCTCTCGAGCCAGCAGGACGCCAAGCTGCTCGCGTCGGGCGCGCACCAGGAAAGGGTCGCCAAGGCGCTCGCCGGTGCCGTGGACGGGTTCTTCTCCCGCCCGGCGCTCACCCGCCGGCCCTAGCCGCGCCATATTCGAACCCCACATGATGCACGTATGACGATCAGGGATCGCGCGGACACGGCGACGTGGCGGGACCCCGTGGGCATATGACGGGGGCATGAGGGGCCATGGCGCCGGCTCTTGCCCCGCCGCCGTCCGGGGTGCCATTGACACCCCATGCGCGTTGATTGCCGTGCACATTGAGATTCGGTCGAGATGAAGCGCTTCCTCCTCGCCATCCTGTCCCTGTTCGTCCTGGCCGGCCTCGCCGCCGGAGCGGTTGGCGCCTATGTCCTGGCCCGCGCCAGCCGGGATCTGCCGGAGTACGCCCAGCTCGCCGCCTACGAGCCGCCGGTGGTGTCCCGCTTCCACGCGGGCGATGGACGCCTTCTGGCCGAATACGCGACGGAGCGGCGGATCTTCGTGCCCATCGACGCCATTCCGAAGCACGTGGTCCATGCCTTCGTCGCGGCCGAGGACCAGAACTTCTACAAGCACCCCGGCATCGACCCGATGGGCATCGCCCGTGCCGTGGTCGCCAACATCGAGCGGATCGCCAAGGGGCGCCGCCCCGAGGGCGCTTCGACCATCACCCAGCAGGTGGCGCGCAACTTCCTGCTGAACGACGATCTTTCGATGGAGCGCAAGATCCGCGAGGCGATCCTCGCCATCCGGATCGAGCAGGTCCTGTCCAAGGACAAGATCCTCGAGCTGTATCTGAACGAGATCTTCCTGGGCCAGCGCAGCTACGGCGTGGCCGCGGCGGCACTCAACTACTTCAACAAGTCGCTGGACGAGCTGAACATCGCCGAGGTGGCGTATCTCGCGGCCTTGCCGAAGGCGCCCAGCAACTACCATCCGGTGCGCCGGTACGACGCCGCGGTGGCGCGGCGGAACTATGTGATCGGGCGCATGCTCGAGGACGGCTACATCACGCCCGAGCAGGCCGAGGCCGCCCGGACGGCGCCGCTGGCCACGCGACGCCGCGACCCGACGGAGATCGTCGAGAACGCCGAGTACTTCGCCGAAGAGGTGCGCCGCCAGATGCTCGCCCGCTACGGCGAGGAGACGCTGTACAAGGGCGGCCTGTCCGTGCGCACGACCCTGGACCCGTCGTTGCAGGTGGCCGCGACGCGTGCCCTGCGTGACGGTCTGATGGCCTACGACCGCCGTCATGGCTACCGTGGGCCGGTTGCGAAGTTGGACGGCATCGACGATTGGGAACAGAAGCTGGCGCAGGTGCCGGCGCCGGCCGGGTCCGAGGGCTGGCAACTCGCCGCGGTGCTGGACCTGACCGCCCAGGCGGCCGAGATCGGCCTTCGCAACGGCGTGCGCGGCCGCATCCCCCTGTCCGAACTCCGCTGGGCGCGCAAGGCCCAGGACCACCAGCGTCTGGGCCCGGCGGTGAACCGTCCGCAGGATGTTCTGGCCCGCGGCGATGTGGTGCTGGTCGAGCCGATCACCCAGGACGAGCGCGGCGCCAAGCTGCCCGAGGGCACGTATGGGCTGCGCCAGATCCCCGAGGTGCAGGGCGGTCTGGTGGCGATGGACCCGCACACGGGCCGGGTGCTGGCGATGGTGGGCGGCTTCTCGCCCCAGATTTCCAGCTTCAACCGCGCGACCCAGGCGTGGCGCCAGCCGGGCTCGTCCTTCAAGCCGTTCGTCTATCTGGCCGCGCTCGACAACGGGTTCACGCCCAGCTCGCTCGTGCTCGATGCCCCCTTCGCCCACGATCCCGGCTTCGGCCAGCCGATCTGGCGGCCCGAGAACTACACCCAGCGCCACTACGGCCCGACGCCGCTCCGGGTGGGGATGGAGCACTCGCGCAACCTGATGACGGTGCGTCTGGCCCATGCCATCGGCATGGACAAGGTTGTCGCCTATGCCGCCAAGTTCGGCGTCATGGACCGGATGCAGCCGTTCCTGCCGATGTCGCTGGGCGCCGGCGAGACCACCGTGCTGCGCATGACCACCGCCTATTCCATGATCGTCAACGGCGGCAAGCGCATCACCCCGACCCTGATCGACCGCATCCAGGACCGCAACGGCCGCACCGTGTTCAAGCACGACACGCGGGTCTGCCCGGGATGCCAGGACATCGCCTGGCGCCCCGGAAACGAGCCGCCCATGGTCCCCGACGAGCGGGAGCAGGTCCAGGATCCGCGCACCGCCTATCAGATGGTCCAAATGCTGGAAGGCGTGGTCCGCCGTGGAACCGCGGCCGCCAGCGTCGGCCGGTTCCTGCCGCGTCCGCTGGCCGGCAAGACCGGCACCACCAACGACTACAAGGACGCCTGGTTCGTCGGCTTCTCGCCCGACCTCGCGGTCGGCCTCTACATCGGCTACGACCAGCCCAAGGAGATGGGCCGTGACGAGACGGGCGGCGGCCTGGCGGCACCGGTGTTCAAGGACTTCATGACCGTCGCGCTCAAGGATGCGCCGGTGATCCCGTTCCGGGTGCCGAGCGGCGTGCGCATGGTGCGGGTGGATCCGCAGACCGGCGAGCCCGCGCCGCCCACGCTGCGCAATTCGATCTGGGACGCGTTCCTGCCCGGAACCGAACCCAATGCCGAAACCCCGGTCCTCGACGGCAGCGCCGACGGCATGGCATGGCTGCGCCCCGGCGGGGCCGGGTCCGGCCGGGCGCCCGCCAACGGTGGCCAGGGTCCGGCCGCCGAGCCGGCGGTCACCGGGACGGGCGGCCTCTACTGACGGGAACGGGGCCGCCGTCAGCCGTCTTTATTCGCGCGGTCAGGCACGCTATCTACGCGTCCTGATCCTTTGACGAGACCCCTAGCGACGAGGAGGCCGCCCCATGCGCGCCGAGATCGAAGCGGTTGCAAGCGACATTCGCAAGTCGCTGGCACTGCTGAGGAGGCATCTTTGACTGGGACAACGCACTGCGTCGTCTCGACGAGCTGAACGCGCTCTCCGAGGATCCCAAGCTTTGGGACGACCCGCAGCGGGCCCAGGGCCTGATGCGCGAGCGCACCCAGCTCGATGCCAAAATCAGCGGCTTCCGCGCCTTGGAAAAGGACCTCAACGACACGATCGAACTGATCGAGTTGGCCGAGGCCGACGGCGACGAGTCGATGGTCGCCGACGCCCAGGCGAACCTTGAGGCCATCCGCATCAAGTCGTCCCAGCTCGAACTGGAAAGCCTGCTGTCGGGCGAGGCCGACGCCAACGACTGCTTCCTCGAGGTGAACGCCGGCGCCGGCGGCACCGAGGCGCAGGACTGGTGCGAGATGCTGCTGCGCATGTACGTCCGTTGGGCCGAAGCGCACGGCTACAAGGTCGAATACCTGGAGGAGAGCCCCGGCGAAGAGGCGGGGATCAAATCGGCGACGGTCCAGATCAAGGGCCACAACGCCTATGGCTGGCTGAAGACCGAAGCCGGCGTGCATCGGCTGGTGCGGATCAGCCCGTACGACAGCCAGGCCCGCCGCCACACGAGCTTTTCCAGCGTGTCCGTCAGCCCGGTGATCGACGACAAGATCGACGTCGAGATCGTGGACAAGGACCTGCGCATCGACACCTACCGGTCGTCGGGTGCGGGCGGCCAGCACGTCAACAAGACGGACTCGGCCATCCGCATCACCCACCTGCCGACCGGCATCGTGGTCGCCTGCCAGCAGGAGCGCAGCCAGCACAAGAACCGTGCCAAGGCGTTCGACATGCTCCGCGCGCGCCTGTACGAGCTGGAACTGAAGAAGCGCGAGGACGCCGCGGCGGCGCTGGAGGCCCAGAAGACCGACATCGCCTGGGGCCACCAGATCCGCTCGTACGTCCTGCAGCCCTACCAGATGGTCAAGGATCTGCGCACCAGCGTGGAAACCTCGGACACCCAGGGCGTGCTGAACGGCGACATCGACCGCTTCCTGCAGGCGGCGTTGGCGTCGAAGATCCAGGGGCAGGCGGAGACCGCCGGAGTCCAGTAAGGGAAATCACACACGGGTCCCTGCGAAGGCGGGGATCCGTGTGGCCCCTTACCCCACGCCCAGCGGTTCGTACCAGTCGCGCGGGAAGTCCGCGCGGGTGCGGCTGGGCTCGTTGAAGGGGCGCTTCAGATCGCCCCGGAAATACCGGCGCACCAGATCCTGCCACGCCGTCTGCTGGTCGAGCCCGCGGCGGTCGCAGATCCAGCCGAACCAGCGCCGGCCGGCGGCCACGTGGCCGATCTCGTCGTCGTGGATGACCTGCAAAGCGTCCGCCGAGGCGTCGTCGCCCTGGGCGCGCAGGTTGCGGATCATCTCCGGCGTCACGTCCAGGCCCCGGGCCTCCAGCACCATCGGCACCACCGCCAGCCGGGCCGGCAGATCGTGCGCGGTCGCCTCGCTGGCCTGCCACAGCCCGTCATGGGCGGGCAGGTCGCCGTAAGCCGCGCCCAATGCCGCCAGCCTTTCGCCCAGCATGGCGTGGTGCTTGGCCTCGTCGTCGGCCACACCCACCCAATCGTCGAAGAAGCCGCGCGGCAGGGGCTCGCCCGCCTCGGTGTGGCCGGCGAAGCGGGCGACGATGTCCCAGGCCAGGTCCACCGCGTTCAGCTCGATGTGCGCCAGCGCGTGCAGCAATGCGATCCGGCCGGCCAGGCTGCCGGCCTTGCGCCGCTTCGGCATGTCGCGGGGCAGGCGAAGCTCGGGCCGGTCCGGACGCGCCGGCCGGGCGGGCGGGGTGGCGGCTCCGACCGCGGCGATGCGCCCGGCCCGCCAGTCCGTGGCGAAGGCGCGGGTCAGGCGGACCTTGCCGGCCGGCTCGGCCGTGGTCAGCACCGCGACGGCGGCTTCGCACAGGGTCGTTGCGGCCATAGGATCGGCGGGGGGATCCGCGGGCGCCATCGGCCGTTCACCCCGCCGTGTCGGGATAGCGGATGGCGACCACCTCGATCTCCTCCACCCCGGCGGGCGTGCGCAGCTTCACCAGGTCGCCCTCCTGCGCCTTCAGCAGGGCGCGGGCGATAGGCGAAATCCAGCTCACCTTGCCCTGTTCCAGGTCGGCCTCGTCGATGCCGACGATGGTGATGGTCCGTTCCTCGTCCTTGGAGTTCGCGTAGGTGACGGTTGCGCCGAAGAAGACCTGGTCGCGCCGGGTCTGGCGCGCGGGATCCACCACCTCCGCCCGTTCCAGCCGCTTGGTCAGGAAGCGGACGCGGCGGTCGATCTCGCGCAGGCGCTTCTTGCCGTAGAGGTAGTCGCCGTTCTCCGACCGGTCGCCGTTGCCGGCCGCCCACGAGACGATCTCCACCACCTTGGGCCGCTCCACCCGCAGCAGGTGCTTGATCTCGTCCTGCATGCGCTGGAAGCCCTGGGGCGTCATGTAGTTCTTGGTTCCGGCCGGGATTGCCGGGCCGTCCTCGTCGTCTTCGTCGTCGATGGCGTTGGTCATGTTGGCGTTTCAACCCTGCCGGTAATCCGCCCCAAATGGGGCGCGCGGAGCCCTGTTGCACGTGCCCGGGGGCGTCGGGTGGGATGCCTACGGGGTCGGTCCGGCCGCGCCCCAGGCAATGAAGCCCTTGTTCAGGAAACCCGGTTTCCCATAGGTCAGGGGGTGCCCGTCGAGGCCGTCGACACGGCCGCCGGCGGCCAGCACGATGGCATGTCCCGCCGCCGTGTCCCACTCGTTGGTCTCGCCGGGCCGGGGGTACACGTCGGCCTCGCCGCTGGCGAGCAGGCAGAATTTCAACGAGCTTCCCACGACCCGGCGTTCGATCGCCCGCAGTTCGGCCAGAACCCTTTCGTACCGCTCTCCGATGCCGCTGTGCCGGCTGGCGAGCGCGACCCGGTTCCCGGCCGGGACCGGGCGTGCGCGGATGGGGTGGGGCGTCTCGCCGGGCCGCGACCGGAAGGCGCGGCCTCCCGCGCCGCCGCTCCCGAAATAGGTGTCACCGGTGACCGGCACATGGATGACCCCCAGAATCGGAACGCCATCCTCGATCAGGCCGATGTTCACCGTGAATTCGCCGGTGCGGGCGATGAATTCCTTGGTCCCATCGATCGGGTCCACCAGCCAGAACCGGCGCCCGACCCGCGGGGTGGCGCCGCTGGCCATCATCTCTTCGGCCACGACGGGGATGCCGGGCGTAAGCTGGGCCAGGGCGGCCAGGATCACGCTCTCCGCCGCGGTGTCGGCCGCCGTCACCGGCGTCCCGTCGGCCTTCGTCAATGCCGCGACGCGCGCCTCGTAGTAGGGAAGGATCACGCGCCCTGCTTCCTGCGCAATGGCGACGACGACATCCAGGATAGGGGCGTGTTCGGTCACGATCGATCCTTCGGGTGGCGGCTGTGACGGCGGTATAACATGCCGGGAATCGCGTTTGCGCAAGCCGGTCCGAGGGCACGTATGAAGGCCAGGTGGAGGGCATTGGCGGATCACGATCTGGCCATGGTCGTGCGCATCGCCGACATGGTTCATGCCGAGCTGCCCGAGGAACCGGCCGTGCTGGCCGAACGCTTGGCTCTGTACCCCAAGGGGTGTTTTGCGGCCGAGCAGGGCGGGGCGGTGGTCGGCTATGCCCTGGCGCACCCGTACCGGCTGGGTGGGGTGCCGGCCTTGAACACGCCGCTGGGCACGCTGCCGGCCCATCCGGACTGCCTGTACCTGCACGATGCGGCCGTGCTGCCGGGCGCACGCGGCGCCGGTCTGGGAACGGATCTGGTGGGGCGGTTGCGGACGGTCGCACAGGCCGAGGGCGTGCCATGGCTCGCCCTGACCTCGGTCCACGGCACGGCCCCCTACTGGGCCCGCTTCGGCTTCGAGCCCCGGGCGCCCGCCCCCGGGTGCGTGGGCACTTACGGGGACGGGGCGGCCTATATGGTCGTCCCGGTGGGTTCCCCGGGCTGAGGCCGCCGCGTTCCGGGTGTCGGCCCGCGCCTATTCCGCCGCTTGGCGCATCCGCGCATCGTGCATCCGGCGCCACAGCTTCTGCGGGGTGGCCGGCATGTCCACATGCCGCACGCCCAGGTCGGCCAGCGCATCGACGATGGCATTGATGACGGCGGGCGTGGCGCCGATCGTTCCGGCCTCGCCCGCCCCCTTGATGCCCAGCGCGTTGGTGGTGCAGGGGATCACGTTGTACCGGAACTCGAAGTAGGGCACGTGGTCGGCCCGCGGCATGGCGTAGTCCATGAGCGAGCCGGTCACGAGCTGGCCGCTCTCCGGGTCGTACACGGCCTCCTCGTACAGCGCCTGGCCGATGCCCTGGACGATGCCGCCGTGGACTTGGCCGGCCAGCAGCAGCGGGTTGATGACGTGGCCGAAATCGTCGACCACGCTGTAGCGGACGATATCGACGGCACCCGTGTCCTCGTCGATCTCCACCTCGCAGACATGGGTGCCGTTGGGGAAGGTGCTCGCGGGCGGCTTCCACTGGGCCGCCTCCTCGAAGGCGAGCGCGGCCGGGTCGGCGACGGCGGCCCGCGCCACCTCCTTGAAGCCGACGGTGCGGTCGGTGCCGACGATGCGGAAGGCGCCGTCCTCGAAGGCCACGTCCACCGCGGCGGCCTCCAGAAGGTCGGCCGCCTTCGGCTTCATCTTTTCGACCAGCCGGACCGCCGTTTCGGACAGTGCGGCCCCGCCCACCGGGACGGAGCGGGAGCCGCCGGTGCCGCCGCCGAACGTGATCGTGTCGGTGTCGCCCTGGACGATGACGATGTCCTCGGGGGCCAAGCCCAGCCGTTCGGCCGCGATCTGCTTGTAGGCGGTTTCGTGGCCCTGGCCGTTGGATTGGGTCCCGATCAGGATCGTCACGGTGCCGTCGCCGCGGACCCGGATCGTGGACTGTTCCGCCCCGCCGCCCGCGCACGCCTCGATGTAGGAGGCCAGCCCGATGCCCCGGCGCTTGCCGCGGGCGCGGGCTTCCCGGCGACGCGCCTCGAACCCGTCCCAGTCGCCCAGCTTCAGCGCGTCCTCCATGTTCCGCTGGAAGTCGCCGCTGTCGTAGACCAGCCCCATCGACGTCTTGTACGGCATGGCCGCCGCGGGGATGAAGTTGCGCCGGCGGATCTCGGCCGGGGACAGGCCCATCTCGCGCGCGGCGGCGTCCACGATGCGCTCCAGGCAATACGCGGCCTCGGGACGCCCGGCGCCGCGGTAGGCGTCCACCGGGGCGGTGTTGGTGAACACGCCCTTCACCGACACGTGCACGGCCGGCGTGGTGTAGCAGCCGGCCAGCATGCGCGTGCCCGCTTCGGTCGGAACGAACGGGGCGTAATTGGACAGGTAGCCGCCCAGGTTCGCGACCGTCTCGACCTTGAGCGCCAGGAAGCGGCCGGCGGCGTCCAACGCCAACTCGGCATGGGTCAGATTGTCCCGTCCATGGTCGTCGGCCAGGAAGGCCTCCGACCGGTCCGAGGTCCAGCGCACCGGACGGCCGAGCCGCTTCGACGCGTAGGCGGCGCAGACGTATTCGGGATAGTTGAACAGCTTCATGCCGAAGCCGCCGCCCACGTCGGTTGTGACGACGCGGATCTTCTCCTTCGGCATTTTGAAGATGGCGTCGGCGAACTGGCGCTGCAGCGAGTGGACGCCCTGGCTGCTGATGTACAGCGTCAACCGGTCGGTGGCCGGATCGAAATGCGCGATGGCGGCGCGTCCTTCCATCGACGTGGGCGCGACCCGGTTGTTCACCAGATCCAGCGACACCACGCGCGCCGCCTTGGCGAAGCCGGCCGCCACCCCTTCGGCATCGCCCAGTTCCCAATCGAAGCACAGGTTTGCGGGGGCGATGTCCCAGACCTGCGCGGCGCCGGGGCGGAGCGCTTGCGCCGGGTCCGCGACGGCGGGCAGGGGATCGTAATCGACCTCGACCAGTTCGGCCGCATCCTTGGCCTGGTCCAGCGTCTCGGCCACGATGAACACGACCGGGTCGCCGACGAACTTCGCATGGCCCTGGGCCAGCGCCGGACGCCGCGGGGCCTTCAGCAGCGATCCGTCCTTTTGCCGCAGGGGCACTTGGCACGGGATGTCGCCGATGCCGTCGCGGGCAAGGTCGTCGCCCGTGAAGATGCCGACCACGCCAGGCGCCGCGCGTGCGGCGGAAATGTCGATGGCACGGATCCGCGCATGGGCGTGGGGCGAGCGCAGCACATGGCCGTGCAGTTGGCCGGGCAGGCGGATGTCGTCGGTGTAGCGGCCCCCTCCGGTCAGAAGCCGGGCGTCCTCGGTGCGCGGGACGGCTTGTCCGATGCCGAACTTCATCGCGTTCCCCTTATCGTTTTCATGGTGGTCCCACCGAGTGGCCGCTTAGGATCATAGGCCGGCGGCCGGGGGGCGCAACCCCGGTACGCCTGCCAAGGCTTCCGCCTGGCGCTTGGTTGCGCCGAAGGCAGGGGGCACCATCCTGCCGTCCTGCCAGCAAAGCCGGGAACGATGCGCGCGGTCGTGGACACCAATGCCCTGCTGGAGATGGCGTTCCGCCCGGGGCCGGAGGCGCAGGCGCTGCGTGCGCTGATCGACGCCTCCTGGACGCTGTGCCATAGCGCGGAAACCCTGGCCGAAGCCGAGCGCATGCTGGCCCATCCGAAATTCGCGACGGGCGGGTTCGCCCAATCGGACGCCCTGGCCTTCGCCGCGTGGCTGCGCGCCAAGGGGATCCACGTCGCCGACCCACCCCCGGTGCGGGCCTGCCGGGATCCCGACGACGACATTTTCCTGGCCGTCGCATTGGCGGCGCGCGCGGACGTTGTCGTCACCCGCGACCGGGACCTGCTGGCACTTCATCCGTTTCATGGAATACCCATCCGGCGGCCGGCCGAGGTCCTGTCCCTGGCCGGTATCGATCCGCCCGCCCGCCGTGGGCCGATCGCCGGAAGACGGTTGCACGGGAGGCGGCAATGTGTGGACGCTTCGTCGTGAAGACGCCCGTGGAGGAGTTGGGGCGGATCTTCGGTTTCCCGGAACGGCCCAACCTGGGGCCCCGCTACAACGTTGCGCCGACGCAGGATGTTGGGGTTGTCGTCAACGGGACCAGACCGGAAACGGCGGGCCGGCATCTGGTCCAGATGCGGTGGGGGCTGGTTCCGCCCTGGGCCGAGGACGTGTCGATCGGAAACCGACTGATCAATGCGCGGGCCGAGGGCATCGCCGACAAACCGTCGTTCCGGCACGCCGTCCGCCAGCGTCGATGTCTGGTGCCGGCGGATGGTTTCTACGAGTGGAAGGCGGAAGCGAAGGCGAAGTTGCCCTACCTGATCCGGCGGCGCGACGAACGGCCCTTTGCCTTCGCCGGGCTCTGGGAGCGGTGGCGCGGCCCCAAGGCCGGACCGCCGCTGCCCCGGCCGTTGCTTTCTGCTACCATCGTGACGACCGAAGCCAACTCGGTCCTGCAACCGTTGCACGCACGCATGCCGGTGATCCTGGATCCGTCCGCCTACGACGCGTGGCTCGACCCCGGCACTCCGGTCGAAGCGGCGCTGGACCTGTTGCGACCCTGCCCCGACGACTGGCTGGAACCGGTTGCCGTATCCACCCGTGTCAACAATGTGCGCAATGATGACGAAGCCTGCCTTACGCCCCTGGTGGACGCACGGAATCCCGCTTAACGCGGTGCTGCTCGCATTGGTCCTGGCCGTATCACCGGCATCCGCCCAGACCGCGGACGGGCGGAGTGGCGGACGGGGCGGGCCGACGCCGCCCGAGATGCTGACGGGGACCGTACAGGCTGTGGACGGCGATCTGCTGCGCTTTCCGCAAGGAACCGTTCGCCTCGTGGGCATCGACGCGCCGGACCGCGGGCAGAAATGCGTGGGTGGTTTCGGCCGTGTCTACGACTGCCATGACGCGGCGGTGCGTGCGTTGCGCGGGGCCGTCCAGGATCGTCGGGTCGAGTGCGTGATCGTGGCCCGTGACCGCAACGGCCAACGGATCGGGCGGTGTGGTGCCCCCGGGGCCGGCGACTTGTCCGCCTTCATGGTGCGCAGCGGTTGGGCCTTCGTGTTCCGATCCCTGGGGCATGATTATGCGCATTTGGAGGCCGCGGCGCAGTCCGGCCGGATCGGGGTTTGGGCGGGCCGGGCCGAGCCGCCATGGGACTACAGGTCGCGCAAGGTCGGGATCAGCGGCCCTTCCCGGTCTTAGGGCCTTTCCGGTGATGGGATTGGACCGGTCATGAGGACCCGGGCCATGGGGTCACCCGGTGTGGTTCCGTCCCCATGGCCCGGTCGGTGATGGTCAGACCCTGTGTCCAGGGCGTGCGACCATCCGGTAGATCGCCAGTATGACGACGGCCCCGATGACGGAGCCGATCAGGCCCGCACCCTCGCCGGCCCGGTACCAACCGAGTGACTGGCCGAGGAAGGTGGCGACGAACGCGCCGGCGATGCCTAGCAGGATGGTGATGATGAAACCGCCCGGATCGCGGCCGGGCATCAGGAACTTCGCAAGCACACCGGCGATGAAGCCGATAATGATGGTCCAAAGGATCGACATGACGGTCTCCGCGCATGGGCCGCCGGACCACTGATCGGCCCGGCGGCTGCCGTTACGCCGGTCAGGCCGCCTTTGTGGCCTGCATGGCGCGCTTGTTAATGTTGTCAACCGCCAGTTGGTTCAGTGTCTGGTCGGTTTGCTTCTCCTCGCCCAGGGTCTGGCGCAGCAGGTCGGCGACCTCCTTCTGGCCCAGCGCGTCGGCATAGGCGACGACGGTGCCGTAGCTGGCGATTTCGTAGTGCTCCATCTTCTGTGCCGTCGCGATCAGGGCGGCATCCAGCAGCTCGGGCGCCAGATCCTCCTCGATCAGCTCGCGCGTTTCGTCGATCAGGCCCTCCATGGCGTGGCACGCCTTGCCGCGGGCGTTGATGTCCAGCTTTTCGAACGCCTGTTGGAGGCGTTCCACCTGCCCGCGCGTCTGTTCGAAATGCTTTTCGAGCGCCTGCTTCAACTCCGGCGCGGTCGCGGCCTTGATGAGCTTCGGATAGGCCCGGACCGCCTGCTGCTCGGCGTTGTAAATGTCACGCATCTCCTGGATCAGGAGGTCCTGCATGGTTTTCTGCTTGTTGGCTGCCATGGACGGTTCTCCGCTGCGCCATTCGGGACGAACGGCCCGGTAACAGGAGGATCCGTGGCTGGTTCCTGCCGTGGATGGCGTGGCTTCGCCGACGCGGGGCCGGCGAAGGGAGGCCCGCAGGACGTCAGGGAGTGCGGCCGAACCGCTGGTACATCGCGTCCCGTTGGGACTCGGACATGAGCGGCCACAAGCCGTCCATGTTGGTCCGCAAATCGTCGCGCCCGCCCATGACGAGTTGGGCGTAAAGCGTGTAGGCCTGGGCGAAATCCTGCGGTACGCCACGACCGTGGACATGCATCCAGGCCAGGAGCTCCATCGCCTCGCGGTCGCCGTTGGATGCCCACTCCTGGACGAGTGCCACGTCGGCCGCCGTCTGCTGCCGGGTTGCCACCTTCTGCGCAGCGGCACGGAACGGGCGGATCTTCTCCTGGGCCGCGCGCAACGCCTTCGCCGCCGCTTCGGCCGCCGCCTGCGCCCGCCCCTGGGCCGCCTTCGCCGCCGCGCGGTAGGGTTCCTCGGTGCTGGTCTGGCGGGAGAATTCCACCCAGTCCGTGCACCACGCCGGTGGCAGCAGGGCGGCGCAAATGTCGGCGTTCCGGGCTGCCGGCACCGTCCGCCACTCCGGGACGGAGCGGTTGCCGAACGGCATCAGCCGGGTGTCCAGCGCGGCGAACCAGTCCTGGCACCACCCCGGCCGCTCCAGGGGCATGCACGCCTGCATGTTCTGGTCGAAAGTGGCGTCGAACCATGCCTCTTCGGCCTTCGCACCGGGGGCGGCAACCCCCAGAACGGCAAGCACGGCGACGATCCGGCAGGCGGCAAGTTTCACGTGACCCTCTGGTCGAAGACCAACCACAGCTTCGGCGGGCAGATTACCCAATTCGGGTAGGTCTGCCTATCCGTGCAGGAGGTCGTATCAAATGCCGGCATATATTTGGTAAAGGCCGGCGAACCTGGGGTTCCGGCGTGCCGCAACGGCATGTTTCCCCCGGCCCGCACGGAAGCTTTCCGCTGCTTCCGGCGTTAATCCATCGTGGGGACCGATGGGGGAAATGGTGGGCGCGACAGGGATTGAACCTGTGACCCCATCCGTGTGAAGGATGTGCTCTCCCGCTGAGCTACGCGCCCGACCGGTGGGGTGGGCGCTTGATAGACAGTGTGCGGCGGGCTGTCAAGCCGGCCTTCACGCTGCGAGTGTCTTTCCGATGATCCGAGGCCGCCGATGCGTGCGTTTCCCGTCCTGGCCGTCCTTGTCACCGTGCTCCTTCCAATCGGTTCGGCACGGGCGCGCGCCGAGGGCATGCGGCTGGACTACAACGTCTATGTGGGCGGGGTGAGCGCGGCGGCCGTGTCGTTCGAACTCCGCACCGACGGCCGGCGTTTCGCCACGGCCTCCAGCGTCAAGACCCACGGCATGATCGGCTTCCTGTTCCCGTGGGAATCGCGGTCGGAGGCGGATGGCCGGGTGGACGCGCAGCGCGGCGGGCACGCCTATCTGCCCGCGCGCAACACCGTGGCGTCGAGCTGGAACGGCAAGGCGCGCACGTTGGTGGCGCTCTACGACAATGCGGGAACCATCGTGAAGGTGGAGGAAACCCCGCCCGAGACGGACCCGCGCGAGCCGGTGCCGTCGGACCTGCGCCGGGGAACGACGGATCTCGTGTCCGGGATCATGGGGCTTCTCGACCGAATCGCCGCCGGGGGGGCGTGCAATGGCAAGCTCCCGGTCTTCGACGGCAAACGCCGGTTCGACGTCCACCTGGCCGACGCGGGGATGGCCCACTTGAAGGCCAACCGGTGGTCCGCGTTCCAAGGCGACGCCCGGCACTGCGTGCTGCGGTTCAAGACGCTCGCGGGCAAGCCGGTCGGCGGCGAGCGGACCCGGTTCTGGAAGACGGTGGACGCCCAGGGCTTCCAGGGGTGGCCCATGTCCGTCCACATCGCCCCCGCCGGTCCGGGCGGGCGCCAAATCCCGGTCCGCCTGGAAACGGACGGGCCCCTGGGGACCATCCTGGTGAACCTCGCCTCGGTGCAGGTGCCGGCGGGGTCCGCCGCGCAAGCGGCCCGCTGAACCAACCCGGCGCGAAGGCCGGCTCAGGCGGTCCCGAGCCGGGCCAGTGCGGCGGGCAGCTCATCGAACCGTTCGATCACGGCATCCGCCCCCAGATCCGCGATCGGCATGCGCGGATAGCCGTAGGCGACCGCCACCGCCGCGGTGCCCGTGGCTTTGGCGACCGCCACGTCATGGGCATTGTCGCCCACCATGGCGCTCCGGTCGGCATCCGCACCGAGACGGTCCAGGACCCAGCGGAGATGCCGCCCATCCGGTTTCCGGAAGGGCAGGCTGTCACCGCCCGCCACCGCATCGAAGAAGCGGTCCAACCCAAGGGACCGGAGGACGGTTCGCGTGACGCGTTCCGGCTTGTTGGTGCAAAGCCCGAGACGCAGGCCCGCGGCCTTCAGGGATTCCAGCGTGGCTTCCACCCCGGGGTAGACCGAGTCCGGTGCGGCGGCGCGGGCATCGTAGATCTCGATGAAGCGCCCGAGGACCGGCCCACGGGCCCCGTCCACGAGGGCGGGTCCGGTCGCCGCGAAGGCCCGTGCAAGAAGTGCCGCGGATCCGTCGCCGATCATCTGCTTCACCGCGTCGAGCGGCAGGTGCGGGCGGCCGTGTTCGGCCAGCAGTGCGTTCAGGGCGGCGGCGATATCCGGGGCACTGTCGATCAGGGTGCCGTCCAGGTCGAAGACGACGGCATTCATTCGACCGAATCCAGGCATCACAACCTCTTCGCCACGGAGGGCGCCATTTCCGCCATTCCGCCCCAGGGGGCAAGCGGGTCCAACGCCGGCTCGGGCGACCGGTTCCGCGCGGCCCGTAACCTTCGGGTGAGGTCCGCCCGTGCAACCCGGTGTCACAAAAGTTGACTTTCATGCCTGCATGGCGGTGTGGCAGGAAATATCCGTGGAATCCAATGTTGTTATGCGAGCTCGACAACCGAAATGAGCGCTGAAATGGGCGCGCGCCAACTGGCCTGCGTCGTCCTTGCCGCCGGCAAGGGCACGCGCATGATGTCGGACTTGCCGAAGGTCCTTCACCGGATCGCCCACCGGCCGATGGTGAACCATGTGCTGGCTGCCGTGGAGCCGTTGCGGCCCGACCGGCTGGTCGTCGTGGTCGGTCCCAACATGGAGTCGGTCGCGGCGGCCGTGGCGCCCGCCCGGACCGCCGTGCAGACCCAGCAGCGCGGAACCGCCGATGCCTTGAAGGCCGCGCAGGCGGAACTGAATGGATTCGCGGGCGATGTCCTGGTGCTCTTCGGCGATACGCCGCTTCTGACCACCGAAACCCTTTCGCGCATGGTGGAGGCCCGGCGCGGTCCGGACGATCCCGCGGTGGTTGTCGCGGGAATGCGGCCCATCGACCCCGGTCACTACGGCCGCCTGATCCTGGCGCCCGACGGCAGCCTGGCCCGGATCGTCGAGCATGCCGATGCCGATGCCGACGAGCGGTCGGTCGGCTTGTGCAACGGCGGCATCATGGCGTTCGACGGGGCGCGGATGTGGTCGTTGCTGGACCGCGTCGGCAACGACAACGCCAAGGGCGAGTACTACCTGACCGACGTGGTCGGCATCGCCCGCGCCGACGGCCACCGTTGCGCCGTCGTCGAGGCCGACGAGGAGGAGGTCCTGGGCATCAACAGCCGTGCCGAACTCGCCGGTGCGGAAAAGCTGATGCAGCGGCGCCTGCGGCTGGCCCATATGGCGGCCGGTGCCACCCTGGTCGATCCCGACACGGTCCACTTCGCCTACGACACGCGGCTCGGCCGCGACGTGGTGGTCGGGCCGAACGTCGTCTTCGCTCCGGGGGTGGAGGTTGGCGACCGGGTCGAGATCCGGCCCTTCTGCCACTTCGAAGGGGTTCGGATCGCCGAGGGCGCGGAAGTCGGGCCGTTCGCCCGCCTGCGCCCCGGTACCGAGGTTGGGCCCGGCGTCCACATCGGCAACTTCGTCGAGCTCAAGAACACCCAGGTCGGGCCGGGTGCCAAGATCAACCACCTGTCCTACATGGGCGACGCCACCATCGGGGCGCGGGCCAACGTCGGCGCGGGTGCCATCACCTGCAACTACGACGGCTTCATGAAGTACCGGACCGAAATCGGCGCCGGTGCCTTCGTGGGCACCAATTCCTCGCTCGTGGCACCGGTGCGGCTCGCCGACGGGGCCTATGTGGGGGCCGGCAGCGTGGTGGTGCGCGACGTCGCGGCGGACGCGCTCGCGGTGGCCCGCGGGCAGCAGGTGGAGAAGCCCGGCTGGGCGCGCGCCTTCCGCGAGCGCAAGGCGGCGGAAAAAGCCGGAAAAGCCAACAAATAAAGCCAACAAATAAGGCAGAGGGGAGCGGACGGCCATGTGCGGGATCATCGGTATCGTCGGTAAGCGCGAGGTGGCACCGCTCCTGGTCGAGTCGCTGCGCCGGCTCGAATACCGCGGCTACGACAGCGCGGGCGTCGCCACGCTCGTCGATGGCCGCATCGAGCGCCGCCGGGCGGAGGGCAAGCTGGCCAACCTCGACCGGCGCCTGCACGAGCAGCCGCTGGCGGGCACCATCGGCATCGGCCACACCCGCTGGGCCACCCACGGCGGCGTGAACGAGCGCAATGCCCACCCCCATGCCACCGACCGGGTCGCCATCGTCCACAACGGGATCATCGAGAACTACGCGGAGCTCAAGGCCGAGCTCGAAGGGCACCAGTGCCGCTTCGAGACCGAGACGGACACCGAGGTCGTGGCCCACTTGGTCACGCACCTGATGAACCAGGGCCTGGAGCCCGAGGCGGCCGTGTCGGCGGCGCTCAAGCGCCTCGTCGGTGCCTTTTCGCTCGCCATGATCTTCAAGGGCCGCCACGACGTGATGATCGGCGCGCGCCGCGGCACCCCGCTGGCGGTCGGCTGGGGCGACGGCGAGATGTACATCGGGTCCGATGCCATGGCGCTGGCCCCCTTCACCAATCAGGTCAGCTACCTGGAGGACGGCGACTGGACGGTCGTCACCGCCGAAGGCGCCAAGGTGTTCGATGCCGACGACCGTCCCGCGGTTCGTCCCGCCAAGCAGTCCAAGGCATCCGGCGCCATGATCGGCAAGGACGGCTACCGCCACTACATGCTGAAGGAAATCTACGAGCAGCCGGCCGTCATCGGCGACACGCTGAACGCGTTCGTCGCCCCCGGTACGGGCCGGGTGACGCTGCCGGACGTGCCGTTCGACATCGCCGCCGCACCCCGCATCACCATCTCGGCCTGCGGCACCGCCTATCTTGCGGGGCTCGTCTCGAAATACTGGTTCGAGCGGCTGGCCCGCATGCCGGTCGAAATCGACGTCGCATCGGAGTTCCGGTACCGTGAGGCGCCCCTTCCCCAGGGCGGTGTGTCGCTGTTCATCTCGCAATCGGGCGAGACGCTGGACACGTTGGAGGCCCTTCGTTTCGCCAAGCGCGAAGGCCAGAGGATCCTTTCCATCGTCAACGTCCCGGAAAGCACCATCGCGCGCGAGTCCGATGCGGTGCTGATGACGTTGGCGGGGCCGGAGATCGGTGTCGCCTCGACAAAGGCGTTCACGACGCAGCTTTCGGTCCTGGCATGCCTGGCGGTCGCCGTGGCCCGCGCCCGCGGCACCATCGATGCCCGCGAGGAGGGGCGGATCGCCGCGTCGCTGCGGGAGGTGCCGGCCCGTGTGGCCGAAGTGCTGGCCCACGACGATACGATCCAGGGCATTGCCCGCGAGATCGCGGAAGCGCGCGACGTGCTGTACCTGGGCCGCGGCTCCTCCTACCCGATCGCGCTCGAAGGCGCGTTGAAGCTGAAGGAGATCAGCTACATCCATGCCGAGGGCTACGCCGCCGGCGAGATGAAGCACGGTCCCATCGCCCTGATCGACGAGAATGTGCCGGTGATCGTGGTGGCACCGCCGGGAGCCCTGTTCGAGAAGACGGCGTCCAATGTGATGGAGGTGGCGGCCCGTGGCGGCAAGGTGCTGCTGCTGTCCGATGCCGACGGGTGCCGCCGGCTCAAGGACAAGGTGCGCTGGACCATCGAGCTGCCGGCCTGCGATCCGCTGGTGTCGCCGATCGTCTATGCGCTGCCCGTGCAGCTGCTGGCCTATCACACCGCCGTGGTGAAGGGGACCGACGTCGACCAGCCGCGCAACCTCGCCAAGAGCGTGACCGTCGAATGACGGCAGGGCCGTGGCCCCATTCGAGGGCAAGGTCCGGTCCAGGCGATGCGGCCGGTCCCAGGGCCGTGCGCCTCATCCAGCCAAATAGTTCGGCCCAGCCATGCAGACGTTGGTTCTAGCGGCACGGATAACGTTTGGCTAATATCTGGGCCGTAATTATCGTGGAACGTGTGCACTCTCCCGCCCAATCATCCTACTGGCCCATGCTCGGTCGCCTGCGGCAATGCTGGATGGTAAGCGCTGATGGAATATCCGGCCGGACCAGATGAGACCGAGCTTCCTGAAAAAAATCTCCAACCTGGGGGGGCGCACCCTTCTGGTGGCTTTCGGTGTGGCCGCCCTGGTCGCAGTGACCGGGCAATTCGCCTACGGTCTCTACACCAGTCGGCAGCAGGCGCTTGATACGGCGGCGCAAACGACGGAAAGGCTCACCTGGGCCCTGGCCGATCGCACCAGCATCGGTTTTGCCGCGATCGATACCGCCTTGTTGGCGACGGTCGCACACCTCGAAACCCTGCAGACCACCGGACTTACGCCGGGACCGGACCTCAAGGCGGCCCTGCGCAGCGGCGTGCGGGCACTGCCGTTCCTGCGCCGCCTCAGCCTCATCGACGAGGCGGGCCGGGTCGTGGAGACCTCCCAGGACGAACCCGCCCCCAATGTAAGTGTCGCCGACCGGGACTATTTCAAGGCGCAGATCGAACGCGATGCGGGCCTTTTCATCGGTGCCGTTGCCAGGAGCCGCGTGGATGGCCGGTCGTTCATAAGTCTTTCGCGGCGCCTGGTTCATCCCGACGGCCGGTTTGCCGGTGTTCTCGCCGCCGTGGTCGATGCGGCGGAATTCCAAGCCTCCTACGGTGCCCTCCAGGTCGGTCCCGGCGGATCCGTGACCGTCATCCGGGCGGACGGGATCATCTTCTTCCGGCACCCGCACAACGAGGATTTCATCGGGCGGTCCCTGGCCGGCGAGTCGTTTTTCCGAGAGCACTTGGGGGTTCGGCCGTCCGGCACCTTCCGCACCGTGGTAACGGCCACCGACAGTGTGGACCGCATCACCTCCTACCGTCGCCTCGAGCAGTTTCCTCTCGTGGTCGGGGTCGGGGTGGCCGTCGACGATGCCCTGGCGAATTGGTACCGCGATGCGGTCGAGCTGGCCTGGGCCTGGGTGGCCATGACCGTCACCTTGGGGATCTTCCTGGCGCTGCTTCTTGTCGAAGGCCAGCGGCAGAAACGGGCCAATTCGCTCGTGCGTCAGAGCGAAGCCCGTTATCGCCTGCTGGCCGAGAATGCCACCGACCTGATCGAGCGCCGGGACCTGAACGGCAAACGCCTCTACGTCTCCCCGAGCGCGCGGGAAGTCCTGGGCTATACGCCGGAGGAAATGCTCGCTTCCCCACCGTTTTCGCTCGTCCATCCGGACGATGCCTCCATGCTGCGCAGTGCGTTCGGCGAACTGGTCTCCCGTGGCGGGCGGCGGGCCGCGCGGTGCCGGATCCGGCACAAGGACGGTCGGTGGGTCTGGGTGGAGACGGCCGGGCGGGTTGTGCGCGACCCGGACACGGGAACGCCGGTCGAAGTGGTCTGCGTGGCACGCGACATCACGGGGCAAGTGGCCTTCGAGGAGCAATTGGCCATCGCCAGACGCGAGGCCGAAGCGGCCAGCCGGGCCAAGTCCGACTTTTTGGCCACGATGAGCCATGAGTTGCGGACCCCGCTGAACGCCGTCATCGGGTTCTCCGAACTCCTGCTCAGCACGCCGCTCAACGCCGAACAGCAGCGCTATGTGCTGTACCAGCGTGATGCCGGCCGGGGCTTGCTCCTGCTGATCGGCGACATTCTGGATTTCTCGAAGATCGAGGCCGGCCAGCTCGACCTCGACGAGACGGACTTCGATACCCGCCACTTGGTCGAGGGGTGCCGCGCACTCGTCGCCCATGCCGCCGAGTCGAAGGGCCTTACAGTCACCGCCCGCGTGGACGAGGACGTGCCTGCGATCCTGCGGGGCGATGCGATGCGGATACGCCAGATCGCGCTGAATTTCCTGTCCAACGCCGTCAAGTTCACCGACAGCGGCTCCGTGTCCGTGATCGTGACCCGGTTGCCCGGTGGCGTCGGGGTGCGGCTCGCGGTTTCCGACACCGGACGGGGAATTCCGGCTTCCAGGCTCGGGGATTTGTTCCACGACTTCAGCCAGGTCGAGCGAACCGGTACGAAGGGCGAGGGGGGTACGGGCCTGGGGCTTGCCATCAGCCGGCGGCTGGCCGAGCGCATGGGCGGGTCCGTCGGGGTGACGAGCGTGCAGGGCGCCGGCTCGACATTCTGGGCCGACCTGCCGCTGTCCGAAGGGGCGCCCGACCGTGTGGTGCGCAAGGTCAAGACCGGAACCGCCCCGGAACAGGCGCTCCGGATCCTGCTTGCGGAGGATGTCGAGCCGAACCGGCTGCTGGCAACCCGTGTGCTGGAGCAGGCGGGGCACACGGTCGTCGCGGTGGCAAACGGACAGGACGCGGTGGCCGCCGCCGCCCAGGGCGGCTTCGACGTGCTGGTGCTCGACGTGCAAATGCCCGTCCTGGACGGTGTCGAGGCGGCGCGCCGGATCCGCGCCCTGGGGCACGGCCCCGGCGAGGTGCCGATCCTTGCGCTGACCGCCAATGCCTTGGCCTCGGAGGTCGAGCGCTGCCGGGCCGCAGGTATGGACGGGCACATGGCCAAGCCGTTCGAGCCATCGGCCCTGGTGGCGCGTGTCCACGAGCTGGCCCGTAAGGACGGGGTCCGCATGGCGGCTGCCCCGCCCGCCCCGGGAGTGGCCAACGGCCGGTTCGATGAACTCCGGGAGCTGCTGGGGGAGGAGGGGCTGCTGGATTTCATCCACACCTCCGCCGAGGGGCTTCTGCGACAGGCGATGGTATTGGATGCGGCGTCTGTCCTGGAGGATGTGCGCCTTGCTGCCCATGCGGTGGTGTCGCTGGCGGGAGGCGCGGGTCTGAACGCGCTGTTGGCGCGGGCGCGTGCCCTGATGAACCATCCCGGCGAGGACTGGGCCGAGGAGGCGCAGGCACTTGCCGAGGATGCCCGCCAGGGTGCGGAGATCATTCTCGCCAGGATGTCGGCACCGGTCCCAAGCTGACGGACGTTCCAAGTTGACGGCCGGGGTGGACTGCCGCGCGGCCGTCCCGGCGCAAGGCGGTCCGCTTGCCCATGGCACGCGTTTCGTGTTCATGCGTTAAGCGGACATGGAAGATTTCCTCCGCTTGGCAACGATGGCCGTGGTCGGCGTCGGCACGGCTGGCCTGATGGCATTGTCCATCGGGTTCATCGGCCTTGCGGGCTACAATGTCCTGTCCGCGATTTTCCTGGGCGAGCATGTTCTTGCGAACATGCTGGAGGCCGTCGGGCTGACGGTCGTGGCGCTTGCGGTGTTCGACGTCGGCAAGTTCCTTTTCGAGGAGGAGCTGCTGCGCAACCGCGAGCTGCGGTCCTCGGTCGAGGCCCGGCGCACCCTGACCAAGTTCATGACCATCATCATCATCGCGGTCAGCCTGGAAGCGCTGGTCTATGTGTTCGAAGCGCATCAGGCCCACATGTCCGACCTCCTTTATCCGGCAATCCTGCTGGCGGTCACGGCCCTGCTGATCGCGGCCGTGGCCTTCCACCAGTACTATTCGCGCGGGGCCGAGGCCGTCCCGCGTGGCGTCCCCGACGATCCGGGAGGTGAAGGGTGAGTGATGTTCCGTTGCTGTGGGACCGTCTTGCGGAATTGGAAGCCCGATTGTCCGGCCGGCGTCCCGCGTTGTTCCTGGACTATGACGGAACCCTGACACCGATTGTCAGCACTCCGGAAGCGGCGCACCTGCCTGCCGAAGCGCGGGCGGCATTGGTTGCTGTGGCCCGCCGCTGGCCCGTGGGCCTCGTCAGTGGACGCGACCTCGCCGACCTGCGGGCACGGGTTGGAATTGACGGGGTGTCGTATGCGGGGAGCCACGGTTTCGACATCGTCACGGCCGATGGCCGGCGCTTCCAGAAGGGGGATACCCATGCGCCGGACCTGACGGCGGCCGCCGCGGCTTTGCGTACGGCTCTCGCCCCGGTCGAGGGGGCGTTGGTCGAGGCCAAGCGCTTTTCGGTGGCCGCCCACACCCGGAATGTCGAGGCCGAAGCCAAGCCGAGGGTGGCTGCCGCCGTGCGCACCATCGCGGGGGACCAGTCCCGTCTGAAGGTGAATCCGGGCAAGGAAGTCTACGAGGTCCAGCCGGCCGTGCCGTGGGACAAGGGGCGTGCGGTCCTGCATCTGCTGGACGTGTTGGGCCTGGATGCGCCGGACGTGCTGCCGGTGTTCGTCGGCGACGACCGGACCGACGAGGATGCGTTCGCCGCCTTGCAGGGGCGCGGCGTGGGCGTTCTGGTGGCGGATGCCCCTCGGCCGACGGCGGCCACCTACCGCGTCACCGATTCTGCCGACACCGTGCGGTTCCTACGTTGGCTGGACACCCGCATCTGACCGGGGCCAAAGCCGGGGAATGGGAAACCTCCGGCTTGCCGGCATGTTCTCGGAAATGGGGAAACCCGACCGCGTTATGGTGGGAGGAGCAAGCCGTGGACGGTTACGTGGACGATCGAATTCGCCAGCGGGCCTACGAGATCTGGGAGCGGGAAGGGCGCCCGGAGGGACGGGAGCAGGACCATTGGAAACTGGCGAGCGAGGAGATCGCGATCGAGGACAATATCGGCCAGACGCTGAAACCCAATCCGTCCCGCGGGCCCGATGATACGGCCCGGCGTTCGTCACCGGTCGAGCCGCTGATATCGGCCGAGAACCAGGGAGAAGGGATCGGGCCGAGTGTCGTTCAAGACGACCAGCCTTTGCCCCGACCCCGAGGTGCGCGCCGCAAAGGCTGAAGCGGCGCAATCCGGCGGCAGGTGTCAGGCGGCGTTGGCGTTCGTACCAGCAACGGCCGTCGCCGGCACCAGACGGACAAGCGGGGTTGCGGTGCCGTAGAGCCGGCGTTCGGAGCGGAGATGCTCCATCATCTCGTTCAGGCTGTCCTCAAGGAAAGCCGAGTTGGTCGCCTTCAGTTCTTCCCTCACAAGCTCAATGAACGAGTCCAGGAGGCGGGCATGAACGAGGCAGGCCTCATTGATATCAGCCGCAACATGTGACCGGCGCATGGACCCAACTCCCGGTGGGGTGATCTGATGGCTGGATCCTTGCACAAGGTTAGTTAACCGAACCTTGAACGGGGCCTGGGACAATCGCGGGCTTAAGTGTTAGTGCGAAGGTGTAGGGTTTTGCTGGGCTTTCCCCTCCCCGGTCCTTTGGGCGGGGAGGGGCCGCCGTTCCATGCAGGAGGCCAACGGTCCTCAGGCCGCGTCGGCCAGGGCCTTGGCGAACACATCGGCGTCCACGTTGCCACCCGAGCAGACCACCACGACCGTGCGCCCCTGGACCGGCACCTTGCCGGCCAGGGCGGCCGCCAGTGCCACTGCGCCGCCCGGCTCCACCACCAGTTTGAGTTCCTCGAACGCCGTGCGCATGGCCTGTGCCACCTCGCGGTCCGACACGGCGACGCCGCCGGCCAGGAGGCGGCGGTTCACCTCGAAGGTGAGTTCCCCCGGGGTCGGGGTGACGATCGCATCGCAGAAGCTCTGGCGCCCCGGCTCGTTGGCCACGCGCGTGCCGGCCGCAAGCGACCGGGCCGTGTCGTCGAAGCCTTCCGGCTCCGCGGACAGGACTTTGGTGGTGGGGCTGAGGGACAGCAGGGCGAGGGCCGTTCCGGCCACCAGCCCTCCGCCGCCACAGCAGACCACGCATGTGTCCACCATCACACCCAAAGCCTCGGCCTGGGCCGCGATCTCTAGCCCGATGGTGCCCTGGCCCGCCATGACGCCTGGGTCGTCGTAGGGTCTCACCAGGGTCGCGCCGGTCTCGTCCGACAATTTCTGGCCGATGGCTTCGCGGCTTTCGGTCCAGCGGTCGTAGAGGACGACCTCGGCTCCCCAGGCGCGGGTGTTGCGCACTTTGATCGCAGGGGCGTCGGTCGGCATGATGATGGTCGCCTTAATGCCGAAGGCGCGGGCGGCGGCCGCCACGCCCTGTGCGTGATTGCCCGACGAAAAGGCGATCACGCCGCGGCCCCGCACCTCTTCGGGGATCAGGCTGATCCGGTTGTAGGCGCCGCGGAACTTGAAGCTGCCGGTGCGCTGCAAGGGTTCCGCCTTCACCAGCAGACGGCCACCGAGCCGGTCGTTCAGCTGGGGGGACTCCATCAGCGGCGTCAGGACCGCCTTGCCTTTCAAGCGGTGGGCAGCCGCCTCCACATCCCGGACGGTAAGGGGAAGTTTCGCGGCGTCGGTCGGCGTGGGCATGGCGGTCACGGAAATGGCTTGTGGACCGGAACGAAGTGCCGCCTTCGGCACCCCGACCGGTGAGGGCCGCTCAGACTACCGCGCCGAGGAGCCCTGGCAAATCGGCAAGCGAGCCGATGACAGCGGCCGGACGGCCGGGCAGACGGTCGGGCCGCTCGCCTGTGCGGTTTAGCCACACCGTACGGTACCCGAAGACGCTCGCCCCGGACACGTCCCAATAATTGGAAGACACGAAACAGATCGCGTCGGGCGGCAGGTAGAACTGGTCGCAGGCCAGCCGGTAGACGTCCGGGTGCGGCTTGTAGATTCCGGCCGACTCGACCGACAACACTGCGTCGAACAGGTCCGCCAGGCTTGCGCTGTCCAGCGAGGCGCGCAGCATTTCGGGCGTGCCGTTCGACAAGATGGCGAGTGGCAGGCCCCGGCCGCGCAATTCGGTCAGGGCGGGCCGGGTGTCCGGGAATGCGTCAAGGACCCGGTATTGGGCCAGGAGGCGCGCGCGCAGCATCTCGCTGGTGATCCCGGCTTCGGCCAGGGTCATGTCCAGCGCATCCTCGGTCACCCGCCAGAAATCGCGGTGGATGCCCATCAGGCTCGAAAGCCAGGCATAGGTGAGTTGGCGGGTTCGCCAAGCGGCCGTCACCTGATCGGCCCGGTCGCCCAGCATGTCGGCGCACCGGCGGCCTGCGGATGCGATGTCCAGCAGCGTTCCATACGCATCGAACACGCATGCACGCACGCCGGTCAGGCTTTCGCGCGAAGGTCCCGTTCCCGCCGCACCCGTCATCCGCCCCTCCCTGTTACCTGCGCAGATCCTTGTCGATCCGAAGCTGCGCCTGCGTCCCGCCGAGGCGCTGACGGTAGACCTGGAGGCCTTCCATCACACGCTGCACGTAGTTGCGGGTTTCATTGAAAGGGATCGACTCAATCCAGTCGATGGGATCGATCCCTTCGGTCCGCGGATCGCCGAACTTCTCGATCCATTGCCGCGTGCGCCCGGCACCGGCGTTATAGCTGGCAATCGCCAGAATGTAAGAGCCGTTGAAGCGGTCCAGCAGGTCGCCCAGGTAGGTCGAGCCGAGACGGATGTTGAAATCGGGGTCGCCCGTCAGCTTGGCCGGTGTCGCCGACTTCAGGCCCAGCTTCTTCGCCACCTCGTTCGCGGTGGCCGGCATGAGCTGCATCAGGCCGCGTGCACCCACCGGGCTGACGGCCTGCGGGTTGAAGAGGCTTTCCTGCCGGATCAGCGCATGGACCAGGGCCCCTTCGGGCTTCGACAGGTTCCTGCCGGCCTCCAGGATCGGGTAGCCGGCCTGCACCATTGTCACTTCGTGCTGAATGGCGGCCTTGGCGGTCATGATCGCAATGTCCTGCCGCCCCGCATCCAGGGACAACCGGCCGATCAGCCCGAATTCGACCGGCGTTTCCGCGGTTTCGAGCAGGCGGCGGATGAAGATCGCCGTCCGTTCGTTGGCGGCCCGGGGGGCCTTCCGGTCCGCGCGCTGGATCTCCAGCAGCATCCGGACGGCCCGGACCAGTTCGCGCCGCTCGAACGAGGCGGCGGCCTGGGCGGGCACCTGCATGTCCACCGGCAAGGGAAGCCGGTCGCGCCCAAGGGTGGTTCCGGCCAACTGGCCGTAGAAGGTCGTCGGATAGGCGGCCGAAAGCTCGTACCATTTCCGGGCCTCGCCATCGCTGCCCAGCGCCGCCTGTGCCCGCCCCGCCCAGTACGCCGCGCGGGCGATGCTGATCGGCGCGGTGACGTTGCGGTACATCCGCTCGAAGTGGGCGAAGGCGTCCGCCGGCTGCCGCAGGAACTGGAGCGCCAGCCATCCCGCCAGCCATTCGCCTTCGGCGAAGGGCACCCCGTCGTGCTGGCCGTGGCCCTTGGCGAGGCGGTAGGCCAGCGCATGGTCCCCGCGCTCGAAGGCTCGGCGGACCAGGACGTGCCGCTCCGCCCACCAGGGCGCTTGGCGGCCGAGCTGGGGCGGTGCGTCGAGCAGAAGCTGCAGCGCCAGATCGTCCCGGTCGCGCTTGCGGGCCCAGCGCAGCCGCTCGTAGTGCAGGCCCGGATCGTTGCGCAGTTCCTCCGGTACGCGGGCGACCAACGCGTCCGCGTCCGCCGCCCCCTGGGCGAGCCGGAGGCGCGCGTCGGCCAGGGCCGCGTGGCCCGGCGGGACGAACGGCACCACGCGGCGGGCGGCCGCGTCGTCGTTGTCCCACAGCAGCCGGTCCAGCCGTGCCCAGTGATCGTCGGGCCGCAGCATCGCGCCGAAACGGGTGCGGAATTCCGCCTCCTCGCTGGCGCTGAAGCTGCCTTCGATCCAGCGCCGTCGCACAAGCTGGGTGGCGGCCACCTTGTCTTCCGTCGCGATCAGGGTGTCGACGTAGCGGATCAGGCCCTGGTTGGTCAGCGGCGGAAACGCTTCGAAGAATGCGCGAACCTCCTCCGCGGGGAGGGTGGGGGGCATCGCCACTTCGGCCCGCCGGCGCAGCGCGTACGGCGTGGGCCACTGCGGGTTGGCCCGCAGGAAGCCGACGATCTCGTGGTAGGGCGCCGTCGTGTCCGGACGGGTCAGGTGAATCCATTCCAGGACCTTGGCCGGCAGCCGCTCGGAGGCCTGTTGGGCGACGCGGCGGGCCTGTTCCAGCTTGCCGCCTTCGAGCAACTGGTAGGCCTGCCGATAGGTCTGGAGGTCGCGTTCGTTCAGATTGGCGTACGCCGGGCCGGCCACCAGCAGTAACGCGACGGCCACTGCGGCCGCCATGCGCTTGAACCGCTGGGCCCGCACCGCTATGAGTCGCGGTCCTGCCAGCCGGCTCCGCGCGAGGTGCGTGTCATGTTCAAGGGATCGATCGTTGCCCTGATTACTCCGTTCAGCGGCGGACGCATCGACGAGAAAGCCTTCCAGTCCTTCGTCGACTGGCAGGTGCGCGAGGGCACCCACGGCCTCGTTCCCGTCGGCACCACCGGAGAGTCCCCGACGCTCAGCCATGACGAGCACGGGCGCGTCGTGGAGCTGTGCGTCGAGGCGGCGGCCGGCCGTGTGCCCGTCATCGCCGGCACAGGTTCGAACTCGACCGAAGAGGCGATCGAATTGACCCGCCACGCCAAGAAGGCGGGTGCCAACGCGGCCCTGGTGGTTACGCCTTACTACAACAAGCCGACGCAGGAAGGGCTGTACCAGCATTTCAAGGCCATTCACGACGCAGTTGAGCTTCCGATCATCATCTACAACATTCCCGGTCGCTGTGTCGTGGACATGTCTGTGGAGACTATGGGGCGACTGGCGAAACTTCCGAATATCATTGGTGTGAAGGACGCCACCAACGACTTGGCGCGTCCGCTGCGCACCCGGACCGAGATCGGTCCCGACTTCTGCCAACTGTCGGGCGAGGACGCGACCGTTGTCGGCTTCCTGGCCCAGGGGGGGCATGGCTGCATCTCGGTCACCGCGAACGTCGCCCCGCGCCTGTGCGCCCGCATGCACGAGGCGTGGTGGAAGGGGGATTTCGCCACCGTCGCCGAGATCCGGGACCGCCTCATGCCCCTGCACCAGGCCTTGTTCACGGAAACCTCCCCGGCGCCGGTGAAATTCGCCGCCTCGCTTCTCGGCCATTGCGCCGAGGACGTCCGCCTGCCACTCGTCCCACCGACCCAGCCGACTCGCGACAAGGTGCGTGCGGCCATGAAACACGCGGGGCTTCTCGGCTGACATGGCCCAAACCGCAGCCCATGAACGGCGGCTGGCCGCCCAGAACCGTCGCGCGCGCCACGACTATTTCATCGACGACACCATCGAGGCCGGCATCATCCTGGCCGGCACCGAGGTGAAGTCCCTGCGCAGTGGCCGCGCCAGCATCAACGAGAGCTATGCCGGCCCCAGCGAGGGGGACCTCTGGCTTTTCAACGCCTACATCCCGGAATACCAGCAGGCCGGACGCTGGCTTCAGCACGAGGTGCGCCGGCCGCGCAAGTTGCTGCTGCACCGGCGCGAGCGGAACAAGCTGATGGAGGCGATCCAGCGGGAAGGGGCGACGCTCGTCCCGCTGTCGATCTACTTCAACGACCGCGGCATCGCGAAGGTGGAGCTGGGTCTCGCCCGCGGCAAGAAGAAGGCCGACAAGCGCGAGACGGAGAAGGAGCGCTCATGGCAACGGGACAAGGCGCGCCTGCTGCGGTCCAGGGGGTGAAAGCCCGAAGGGGCTAACCACCCGGAGGTGTGCTACACTTCCGGGTGGAAGTGCCCTGTCTGCGATGCTGGGAGCGAGGCATCCATGTCCCTGAACGCCCTGGAAGTTGCCGTCTATGCCCTGGTCCTGATGGGCGGCGCACCCGAACCTTTTTCCTGCGAAGCCAACCCGACCGGGGTGCGCTGCTCGCACGGGGTCGCCGCCTTCGAGGGCGAAAAGCAGTCGATCCTGTTTTCCAATGGGCTGCGCGTGATCAAGGGTGCCGACCGCAGCCTGGGCTTTTCCAACGGCTTGACGGCGCGGATGGACTCCGCGGGCTGGATCCAATTCTCCAACGGCGTCGGTGTCCGCCGGGACCGGCCCGGCCGGTTCAAGTTCAGCCACGACATGGTCTGCGAGCAGGTGGGGGAACACGGGGCCCGTTGCCGGAAGGGGTGATCCCAAGGCCCCGCCGATCCCCGCCTGTCGGGATCGGCGGGGGCCGGAGACGACCTATTCGGCCGCGCGCTTCCACTCGTAGGCCGGGTCCGCGTCGGCGGGGGAACCGGCCCCCTGTTTGCCGAACCGGCGCTGGAACCAGGCGGCAACGTTGGCACGGACCATCAGCGCGCACGGCGTGACCACCAGGGTCAGGATCGTGGCGAAGGTCAGGCCGAAGCAGATCGCGGCGGCGATCTGCGTCCACCACTGGGTCGACGGCGCGCCCACCGTGATCTCCCGCGTCAGCAGGTCGATGTTGACGCCGAAGGCCAGCGGCAACAGGCCGAGCACCGTGTTGAGCGCGGTCAGCAGCACCGGGCGGACCCGCTCCGCCCCGGTCCGCAGGATGGCGTCGAACTCCGTGGCCTCGGTCCGCCGGTATTGGTCGTAGGTGTCGATCAGGACGATGTTGTTCTGCACCACGATGCCGGCCAGCGCGATGACACCCATGCCGGTCATCACGATTCCGAACGGCTGGCCCGTGATCATCAGGCCGATGACCACGCCCACGGTGGACATCACCACCGAACTGAGGATCAGGCCGGTCGCATAGAAGCTGTTGAACTGGGTGATCAGGATCAGGCCCATGATGGCGAGACCCGCCAGGAACGCGTTGGTCAGGAACGTGGCGGATTCCTGCTGTTCCTGGTCCGCGCCCTTGAACGAGACCTGAACGCGTGGATCGACCGGGTTCGCGTCCAGCCAGGCGCGCACCTCCTGGACCTTGCTGTCGGGCAGAATGCCCGGCGGCACGTCGGCCTTCACGTCCATCACGCGGATCGCATCGACGCGGTTGATGGTGCTGACACGGGATTGCGGCGTCCGCGTCACGAAATTCGCAAGCGGGACGGCCCCCCGGCCGGTGTCGAGACGAAGCTCGTCCAATTGCGACAAAGACCGGTACCGCTCGGGGAAGCGGATGACGATGTCGATCTCCTCCCGGCTGTCGTCCGGGCGGTAGTCGCCGATGACCAGGCCGTTGGTGACCAGGCGGATGGCGTCCCCGACGGCGGCGACATCCACGCCGTGCTTGGCCGCCTGGGCGCGGTCCACATGGATCTGCCATTCGATCCCGGGCAGGGGGCGGGTGTCTTCGCGGTCGATCAGGTTTCCGACCGCGTCGAAGCCGCGCAGCACATGCTGCACCATCGGGACCAGCAGCTCGGGGTGCCGGCTCGCCAGGCGGACCTGCACGGCCTTGCCCTGGGGCGGGCCTTCCTCCTGCTTGCGCGGCTCGACATAGATGCCGGGGATGTCCGCCGTACGCTGCCGGATGTCGGCCAGGATGTCGTTGGCCTTGCGGCGGTCGGACCAGAACTTGAAGTCCAGCGTGATGCGGCCGATCACGTCCTCGGGTTCCTCGCCGCCGGGACGGAAACCGCCGCCGACGGGCTTGCCCGAGCGGGTGTAGACGCTGTCGAACTCATCCAGTTGCAGGACGCGGTTCTCCACCTCGCGGACCAGCCGGTCCTGTTCCCGGACCGACAGGTTGCCGCGGGCGTGGACCAGGATCGCCGCCTGTTCCGGTTCGACGTCGGGGAAGAATTCCACGCCGTTCCCGTTGGCGGCATAATAGATCCAGATGCCGGCCAGGGTGCCGAACGAGCCCAGGAGGACGAGGCCGGGGTGGCGCAGCGCGCCGCGCAGGAGCGTGACGTAGAAGCCCTTCCGCTCCTCGCTGTGGTCTCCCGCCGGGGCGTCCCCGTCCAGCACCTTGCCGGGCGCGTAGGGCAGAACCGGGCCGACCCTGCGGCCGAAGATCCCGCCCAGCACGGGCACGAAGATCAAGGCCATCATCAGCGCGGCCAGCAACGTGGCGAACTGGCTGATGGGCAGGAATTTCATGAACTCGCCCACGATGCCCGGCCAGAACAGCAGCGGTGCGAACACCGCGAGCTGCGTCGCCGTCGAGGCGATGATGGGCCACGCCATGCGTCGGGCGGCCAAGCCGTAGGCCTGCCGCTTGGGCATGCCCTGGTCCATCTTCCGGTCGGCGTATTCGGTGACCACGATGGCGCCGTCCACCACGTTGCCGGCGGCGAGGATCAGACCGAACAGGACCACCATGTTGATGGAATAGCCCATGCCCATCAGCACGAGCATGGTGGCCAGGAACGAGCCCGGCACCGCGATGCCCACCAAGGCCGACGTGCGCAGGCCGAGCGTGCCGACCACGATGATCATGACCAGCAGCACGGTGATGGAGAGGTTGTTCTCCAGATCCGACAGCATGGTGCGGATCTGTTCGGACTGGTCGGCGGTGTAGGTGACCCGCACCGTGTCCGGCCAGGTCCGGCGCTCGGCATCCACCACCTCGCGCACGCGCTCGATGGTGTCGATGATGTTCTCGCCGGACCGTTTGACCACTTCGAGGGCGATTGCGCGCTGGCCGTTCAGGCGGGCGAAGGTGTCGGGATCCTTGAAGGTGCGGCGGATCTCGGCGACGTCGCTGAAGCGGACGACCGCATCGCCGTTGACCTTGATCGGCATTTCCCAGATGTCGCGCACATCCTCGATCAGGCCGGGCACCTTGACGGGAAAGCGGCCTTGCCCGGTGTCCAGGTTGCCGGCGGCGACCAGACGGTTGGAGCGGGCGAACAGGGTCAGCACCTCGTTGGCGCTGATCCCGTAGCTTTCCAGGCGCAGCGGGTCGATGACCACCTCGACACGCTCCTCGCGGTCGCCCACGATCTGGGCTTCGAGGACGGTGGGGATGGTCTCGATGCGGTCCTGGAGGTCGCGCGCCAGCCGCACCAGCGTGCGTTCCGGCACCTCGCCGGAAAGGATGACGGTCAGGACGGGGAAGAGCGAGAAGTTGACTTCGTTGACCTTCGGCTCCTCGACCCCGTCGGGCAGGTTCGCCCGGGCAAGGTCCACCTTCTCCCGCACATCCCTCAGCGCCTGGTCGGCATCGAAGCCCGCCTCGAATTCCAGGATGACGTTGCCGCCGCCGAGATAGGCGGTCGACCGCATCTCCTTCACGCCTTCGATGGTGCGGACCTCCTGCTCGATCGGCCGCAGCAGCAGCCGTTCGCTGTCCTCGGGCGAAATGCCCGAGTAGCTGACCGACACGTAGATGATCGGGATGTTGATGTCGGGGAACGACTCCTTGGGGATGTTCTGCCAAGCCATCCAGCCGGCGGCCAGGATGAACAGCAGAGCCGTCAGGACGGTGCGGGTGCGGGCGAGGGCGGCGTTGATGAGGGTGATCATCGGCCGGGCTTCCCCGTGTCGGCGTCCGCCGCCTGGACGGCGACGGGGCGCACGGGTTCGCCGTGCGCCACGAATTCCTGCCCGACCGTGATGAGGCGCACCTGCTCCGGCAGGCCGGCGATCCACACCGTGCCTTCGGGCCCGTCGCCCTGGATGCGGACCGGGACGAAAGCCACCCGGTCATCCGGCCCCACGAGCTTCACGCCGATGGTGCCGTCGTCCGCCAGGGTCAAGGACGAGGCGCTGACCCGGTGGGCCATGCGCTCGGCCACCGGTAGCCGAAGCTGGGCCGTCAGCCCATCCACGACGCGGCCATCGGGATTGGGCACGTGCAACTCCACACGGAAGGTGCGGGTCGCCGGATCGGCGGAGGCGGCGATGAAGCCGAGGCTGCCGGACACCGCGTCCGTTCCGAACACCCGGGCTTCGCCACGCTGGCCCGGACGCAGTTCCAGGACGTTCCGTTCGGACACGAAACCGACGATGCGGATCGGGTCGAGGTCGACGATGGTCCCGATCTGGCCGCCGACCTGGAGGAAGTCACCCACCTCGACCGCGCGCTGGTTCAGAATGCCGTCGAACGGGGCGCGGATCTCGGTCCGCTCCAATGCCAGTTCCGCCTGCCGAAGCTCGTTGCGGGCGGACTCGAGCTGGGCGGTGGTTTCGGCCACGCGAATTTCGGTCTGAAACCCGCGCTGGTTCAGTTGGCGGGCCGCGTTGAATTCCGCCTGCCGCTGGGCGACCAGCGCCCGGGCCCGTTCGAGCTGGGTCTGCCGTTCGTTCGTGGCCAAGCGCGCGATCACGTCGCCGGCCCTCACCCTGGCACCCCGGTCCGCCAGCACCTGCTCCACACGGCCGCTGACTTCGGCCCGCACCTCGACGATGCGGTCGGCTTGGGTCCGGCCCTGGAGTTCCAGCGTGTTGACCATGCGTTCCGCCGTCAGGTCCATCACCCGGACCTGCGGCCGTTCGGCAGGATTCTGTTCGGCCGCCGCGGGCACCGCCGACGGTGGCGCGGCCGGCGAGGTCCGGCCCCCGAACTGACCGGAAAGCACCCAGGCCACCGTGCCGACCGTAATCACCGCGGCAAGGACGAATTGCCTGTTCATGGTGCTACTCCGCCACTTTCGGGTCGAGCAGGGCGGCCGAAACCAGCTCGTGCCGATGTTCTTCAAGGTACTGGAGCGCCGCCGAGTAGACGGCACGCCCGAAGTTCTGGACGAACCGCTCCGCCGATGTGAGGGGGCGTCTCTGGTCCATGTCGGCAAGGCAGCGCCGGTAGGCGGCGATGCGTGCCTCGACCAGCGCATCCACATGCCGCGGCGGCAGAAGGTGGGCGAAGAACATCACGAACAGGAAATCGGACCGCACGCGGTCTTCGCTTGGGGGCCGCATGAGCGCGTCGTACAGCACCTGGCGGCCGGCGGATGTGATCCGGTAGATCTTCTTCTCCGGCCGGCCATCCGGGTCGGGCTCGGCCTCTTGGGCCAGCCCCTCTTCCAAGAGTTTCCGAAGGGACGGGTAGATCGACCCGAATCCGGCCTCCTGGAAGTGCGCAAAGGGCCCTTCCTCGAATTGCTTGCGGATCTCGTAGCCAGATGCCGGGCCGCGGCTGAGCACGCCGAGGCAAAGGGTCTTCACATCCATGGGCGCCCCTCCTGGAAGAGGGGCAGATAATATCAGGATGATATATTGTCCAGATATATCTAAGCTCGATAGCGGGGCTGCGGTCCTGACCTTTCGGCTGTACAGATCCTGGCATGGACGTTGAGGGCCACGATCCCGTTCACGGCCCGCATCCGGTAAAGGCGGGCGACCTCGGCTTCCAACGCCGCACGCTGGCCGGGCGTCGCCTCGACCAAAAGGCGGGCCAGCAGCATCTCCAGGTTCGGGCGCCAAAAGTTCGTGGCCGCATCGGCCTTGCCGGTCGGCGTCAATGCGAACGCGTCCACCTCGACGAACCCCGCCGCCCTTAGCCAAGGTTCGAGGCTGCCGGCCGCGGCGAACCGGAACGGTGTGGCCATGTCCCGGACCGCACCGGGACCGAAGACCCGGACCGCGGCCTCCGTGGCGACGGCAAAGGCGGTGTTGTCGGCGGCGGGTCCCCAGACCATGGCGGCAAACCGGCCGCCGGGACGCAGCACGCGCACGACCTCGGACAAGGCGGCTTGCAGGTCCGCCACGAACATCACGCCGAACCGGCAAGTGACCCGGTCGAAACTGCCTTCGGGGAAGGGGAGGGCGGCCATGTCCGCCGCCGCGGTTGCCAGCGCCGCCGTTTCGGTCCGCGCACGGCGCGCGGCACCGTGCAGCATGGCCGGGACCAGGTCGGTGGCGACGACCAAGCCGTCGGATCCGGCTCGTCTTGCCGCCGAGAGTGCGGGTTCGCCCACCCCGCACGCGAGGTCCAACACCCGGTCGCCGGAACAAACTCCGGCGGCATCGAGCAGGGGTTGGTTCAGCTTGTCGGCCAGCCGGGCGATGGGATCGGCCCAGCGGTCCCAAGCCCCGGCACTGGCCTGCCAGCGTGCGCGCTCGTCGTCCCGGTCAACCATCCGGTCTCCCGGATGCCCAGGCATCAGTGCAGCATCCGGTTACCGGTCCCCGGATCGGGCGCACTGTCTTCGCCCAACCGGGCGCGAAGAGCGGACACCTGTTCGGCCAGGCGCCGGGCCGCCAGCATCACCGTCTGCAATTCGGCTTCCGCCGCCTGCTGCCGGCGGGTCAGGTCCGCGGCGCTCTCGGCAATCTGAAGGATTTGCGCCTGCTGGCGGCGCATGGCTTCGGCCAAACCCTGGGTGAAGGCGGCCTGGAGCCGGCGCACGGTCAGCCACATCATGATCACCACCACGGTGGCGATGATCGAAGCGGCGGCAAGGATGCCGGCAAATCGGTCTACGAGATCCATGGCCGCGTCGGGGTTGGTTGCAGGGCGCCCCTTCAGATGGTGCGCCTGCCCCCGTCTGTGTACCCCGATGCAACCACTCGGGGGAGGTTGCATCGGCCGGGCGGTGGAACCCGCACCGGGATCGTTCCGGTCCGGCACCCGGCGTCACCCAATGGGGCGCCGGGCGATGCCGGAACGTTGGCTCAGGCGCTGGCCAAGCCGGTCAGATGTTCGCCGAAGGCGGTCAGCACCGCCTCGAACTGGCGGACCTGTCCGGGCGTCACGTGGGCGTCGGTTTCCAGGACGATGCCCGGCGCCTTCTGCATCAGGCGCTCGGCGCGGAACGGGCCGATGCGCTCATCCAGGAACATGGCGAGGCCCATGACGATGCCGAGCGTGACGTCGTCGCTGTCGGGCCGGTCGTCCAGCGATTGCTGGAGTTCCTGAAGAAGGGCGTAGGTCACGATCGAGGTGCGCTCGATCATGGCCGAGCTGGCGGCGGCGGGGACGGGAGCCGTGCGGGTCTTCTTGGGGATCATCGCTGGGTCCTCGACGCACCGTGGCGGCGGGCGGTAACCTTCACCGCGGCCGGCTTGGCGCTTTGCATGGGTTGGATCCACACCAGGACCAGTGCGCAGAGCCCGGCGACCAGCGTCTCGATCATTGGCGTCCTCTCTGCCCAATCCGTCGTGCGGAACGATTGGAAGCCTATGGTTAACTCTGTGAGGAATTCGTTAACGGCGGCGCGCCTTTACGCACAGGCGCCCGCGAGGGCGCGAGAACGGATGGATCCGGTTTCGGCGGCCCGTGCGGGCCGGGGATGCCCCAAGCCTTTGTTCCTCAAGCGCCAGAGCCGGCGAAAGGCGGCAAAAGCCGACAGGCGGACCGACCTGACAGGGGCCTGAACTGGTGGGGTAGCACTTTGGTTGGGTGCCGCATCGGCGGCTTTCCCGGGGGCGGCTCAGCTCCGCGGGCTGGACAGCAGGCGGGCTGGATTGCGCAGTATGTCGGTACGGGCCGGGGGCAGGCGGAAGGCCCAACCCTGGGCCCGTTCGGTAAAGGCCGCGGCCATCGCCCCAATGGTGGTGACGGGAATCGACCCGACCCGCACCGGGGCGACTCCGGCGGCGATCCGCGCCCAGGTGGCACCGTCGGCATCCGCCAGTTCGAACCGGATGCGCAGCCCGTCGAAGGTCTGCACGTCCGCCACCGCCGCGCCATCGAATCGCACCTCGTCGGCCGGGCGCACATCGTCGAACGCCAACCCGGATAGCAGGCGGGCCAGTGCTTGGCCGCCGGCGGGGTCCGTCCGGCGGGACTGTCCGTCCACTTCGGCCTGGAATTCGAAGCTGCCCGGCGCGGTGCGGGCCAGGGCCAGCGGGGGGCGTCCCGGTGCCGTCCAGACAAGGGCGCGCACATGGTCCGGCCCGAAATCGGCCAGGCGCCGGTCGAGCCAGTCCACCGGTGTTCGCGGCAGGTCCAGGGGGCCGTCCGCCAGCCAGGTTCGATTGTCCTCGACACGCCGCACATAGATCGCCGGGCGGCCGGGGGAAACGGGGGCGGCCGCCGCGCGCCCGACGACGAGTCGGGCCAGCAGATCCCCCTGGGCCGTTCGGATTTCCAACAGCCGGCCTCGCGCACCCGGCCGTTCGGGGTCGTCCAGGTCCAGCCTGGCGTGGCGGTCGGGCTGGTCGGTCCGCGGCTCGGCCAGGGACAGGGCGGCAAGGCCCGCCACCACGTCGCGGATCCGGTCGAGGTGGGCCGGGAACCCGCCCTTTTCCGCCAGGACCCAACGGTCGCCGAAGCGGACGAGCGTGGCGGTCTCGCCGCCCTGCACGACGCGGATGTCGGCCACGTCGTTGGCACGGGTGGCAAGGGCGGGGAACAGCCGCGTCTCGGTCGGGGGCTGCGGCGCCGGCGAATCCGGCCGGACGGCGAGCGCGACGAGTGCCGCGACCAGAGACAGGCCGGCCGTCGCGGCGAGGGCTTGGATGGTGCGCATCCGCATGGCGTGTCTCAGGTCCGGCGCGGGGACTTGGGAATGCCGGGCAGCTTGGCGGCCAAGGGCGCCATGGCCCGGCGCAGGGCGTCGACAATCGGACGGCCTGTGCGGGCCCATGCGGCGGCCATGCCTGTGTGTACACAGCGCGTGATCCGGGGCGGGAGCCCGCCGCCGCGCCGTCGCCACCGGTTGAAGGCGAAGAGTCCCGCACCCGCCAGCATCGGCGCCACCGCGACGTTCAACGCCTTGATCATCCCATCCAGCCGGTCGATGTCGGCGCGCAGCGCGCGCTGCACGTCGCGAAGCTGGGTGCGGATGCCGACGGCCTCGGCCCGGAACCGTTCGATCGCCTGCTGCTGGTCCGGCGTCAGGATCACGTCGATGCCGGCGGTGCGGTTGTCGGCGGCGATGCGGTTGATGCGTTCCTCGGCCTCCCGCAAGCGGTCCAGGAGCTGGCGCTCGGTCTCGCGGAAGCGTTGTTCGGCGGCGTTCCGCAACTCCTCCAGCACCGCGAAGGGGCGGGTGCTGGTCTGGCGCACCGGCAGGTCCAGCAGTGCCGGCGTGCCGGCCAGATGCTCGACCGCCCGCAGCACGAAGTCCGCGTTGTTGGCAATGGGGACCGGCGCGCCGTCGCCGCCCCGGCCGGCTTCCAGCCACGAACCATCGACCAGCAGGTCGGCGTCGGCGACCACCACGGCATTCAGGGGCTGGGCCGCGGTGCGGCGATGCTCGCCCTGGGGGGTGGCCCCGGGGGGCGGGCCGTCCGGGAAGGCGGTGGACACCGGGCCGGTGATCCGCGCGGCCAGCACCTGCCGCTCGCCCGAGGCCTGGAAGTCGCGCAGCAGTTGGAACGGGTCGGGCGACGGGAACACCTGCCGCGCCGGTACCCGCATCGAGTCGGGTGTCGTCCGGGCGAGCCACGCGAAGCGGGTGGTGGCGTCGGGCCGTTGGCGCAGGGCCCCGGCACTGGCGAAGGACAGCACCGACAGTTGCCCCGTCGCATGGTCGTCGGCCGCCAGCCCGTCCCGCCGGACGGCGAGCCAGGGCAGGTATTCCGTGGTCAATGCGCGTCCCGCACGGCTGGCCTGGACGCGCTGGGCCTGCCGGCGGTCCAGCACGACCTCGCCGCGCAGCATCTCGACGCCCCAGGCGGTCAGCAGCCGGTCCAGGTCGGACGCGCTCGGCGGGGTGCCGGGGCCGGCCTGTGCGTTCTCGGGCGTTCCCTCGGCGCTGGGATCGACGAAGGCGATGATACGGCCGCCCCGCAGGACGAACTGGTCGATGGCGTAGAGGGTGCGGGGGGCGAGTGCCTGCGGATGCACCACCATCAGCACCTGCACTTCGGCGGGCACGTAGGGCGCGTCCGCCGGCAGCAGGCGCAGTTGGAAGAACTGGCGGAGCGGCTCCAGCACCTGCTGGGTCGGCAGGTCCCGTTGCGGGTTGCCGGCCAGTCCCAGGCCATCCAGAACCGCCACCACGGGACGGGTCGGGTTGGCCAAGCCGTAGACCATCCGGGTCAGGTCGTATTCCAGGAACGGCTCGCGGTCCGGCGAAAGCTGGGGGATGACCTCGATGTCGTCGGTGGTGTTGGTCGCAGCCAGCCCGAAGAACCCGCGTTCGGCCGTTCCGGGCAGCGGCGTGCCGCGCAGGCCGAAGGCGATGGCGCGATCCTCGTCGGGCGAGAACGGGTCCGGGTCGATCACGTCCAGGCGCAGCCGGCCCCCCGCCAACTCCTGGTACGAGGCGAGAAGGCTGCGGACCCGGTCGGCATAGGCGGACAGGGTCGGGTTGGTCCGCAGCAGCCGCGACGACGCATACAGGCGCAGGTGGACCGGCTCCTCCAGCGTGCGCAGGATCTGCCGGGTGCCGTCGGACACGCTGTAGAGCCGGTCCCGGGTCAGGTCGGCCCGGAAGCCGCCGAACTGCAGGCCGGCGAACAGGTTGACCGACAGGAACGCCACGCCTGCCAGGACGAGCCCGGCGAGGCTGAGGGTGCGGCCATCGGGCCGCCTCAAGCGATCGGGCACGGGCAAATCTCCGGCACGGGCGGCCTCACCGTTTCTTCAGATCGACGATGGCGGCGTTCGCGGTCAGGCAGAACCCGATCAGCGACGCGAAGAACAGGACCGCGCGCAGGTCGAGCACGCCCCGCGTGAACTGCCCGTGGTGCGGCAGGACGCTCAACCAGCCGACGAGGTCGAGCATCGGCGCCGGCAGGGCCGGGCGCAGCAGGCCCTGCACCATCTCCAGCCCGCTCATCATCAGCACGAAGCAGGCTACGGACGCCGCGACGAAGGCCACCACCTGGTTGCGGGTCAGGGCCGAGATGCAGGCGCTGACCGCCAGGAACCCGCCCGCAAGCATCAGGCTGCCCAGGTATCCCAGCAGGATCACCCCATTGTCCGGATCGCCCAGCCAGTTCACGGTGATCCACATGGGAAAGGTCAGCGCCAGGGCCACGCCGATGAAGGCCCAGGCCGCCAGGAACTTGCCCAGCACCGCCTGGGCGGTGGTCAGGGGCAACGTCATCAGGAACTCGAGGGTGCCGGCACGCCGCTCCTCCGCCCACAGGCGCATGCCGAGCGCCGGCGCGAACACCAGGAACAGCCAGGGATGGAAGCCGAAGAATGGCTGCAAATCGGCGCGCCCGCGGGGCAGATAGTCGCCCAGGTGGAAGGTGACCGCCGCCGCCAGCGCCAGGAACGCCACCAGGAACACCGGTGCGATGGGCGTCAGGAAATAGGCCGACAGCTCGCGCCGGAAGACGAGTAGGACGCTCGACATCGCCTTACGTTCCGGTCAGTTGGCGGAACACGTCGTCCAGCCGCCCGCGCTCGATGCGCAGCTCGTCCACCGGCAGACGGTGCGCGGTCAGCGCATCGCGGACCGCCTCGGCGATCGTTTCGCCCGGTTGCGGCTTGACCAGGATGTCGACGGTGGGGTGCGGGCCGGCCCGGTCGATGCGCACCGCCTCGGCCACCCGCGGCAGGCCCCTCACGGCGTTCAGCGTCTTGTCCGCCTGATCCCCGGCCACCCGGATCCGCACGGCATTGTGATGGGACGACCGGGACTGCAATTCCTCCGGCGTCGCGTGGGCGACGACGCGGCCGCCGGCCAGCACCACCGTCCGGCTGCACAGCGCCTCCACCTCGTCCAGCATGTGGGTGGACACCAGGATGGCCCGGCCGGGCGCCATGTCGCGCACGAGCCGGTGCACCTCGTGCCGCTGGTTGGGGTCGAGATCGGCGGTCGGTTCGTCCAGGATCAGCACCGGCGGGTCGTGCAGGACCGCCTGCGCGATTCCCACCCGGCGCTTGAAGCCCTTGGAAACCGTGTCGATGGGCTGGGTCAGCACATCGCCCAGGCGCATGCGCTCGACCACCTCGTCCACGCGCCTGGCCTTGGCCGGCCCCTTCAACCCACGCGCACCGGCCACGAAGTCCAGGAAGTCGCCCACACCCATGTCGGCATAGGCGGGCGCCCCTTCGGGCAGGTAGCCGATGCGGCGCTTCACCTCGGTCGGGTCCTTGGCGACGTCGAAGCCGCACACGACCGCCCGTCCCGACGTGGGCGGCAGATAGCCGGTGATCATCTTCAGCGTGGTGCTTTTCCCGGCGCCGTTCGGGCCGATCAGCCCGACGACGTCGCCCGCGGCGACGGAAAAGCCGACATCGCTCACCGCCGGAATGGCGGCGAACCGCTTCGTAAGGCCTTCGACCTCGATCATCTTCCGACTGCGCGGCACGGGAGGGACCCGGTCCGGCCGGGCGCGGAAGTGGTATCACTTTCCGCCCGGAATGGCACCGCCGATCGAGGCCGGAGGGGATGTCGTCCCCCCGTTGTCCCTTATGCGCCCAGCACCTTGTGCCGGTGCACGGGGATCATTTCGCGCACCTTGGCGAGATAGTCGAAATCCAGCCGCGCGGTGACGAACCCCTCGCCATCGCTGGCCCGCGCCACGACATGGCCCCAGGGATCGACCACCAGACTGTGGCCGTAGGTCTGGCGCGTGCCGTCGGCGAAGGCGCCCCATTGGGCCGGGGCGACGACGTAGCTGCCGGTTTCGATGGCACGGGCGCGCAGCAGCACCTCCCAATGGTCCTTGCCGGTCTGCAGGGTGAAGGAGGAGGGCACCATCATCACCTCGGCCCCCTTGCGGGCCAGGGCCTGGAACAGTTCGGGGAAGCGCAGGTCGTAGCAGATGGTGCACCCCACCGTGCGGCCGGCCAACGCATAGGCCACCACCTCGCGCCCGCCCTCGATCTGGCTCGACTCCCGGTAGGCGCGGCCATCCGGCGTGACGATGTCGAACAGGTGCATCTTGCGGTAGCGCGCCAACTCCCGCCCGTCGCGGTCGAACACGACGGTGGTGTTGAACAGCTTCTCCGGCCCGCGCTCGTGCAGGCTGCCGCCGTGGATGGCCACACCCAGTTCACAGGCGAGGCCGTGCAGAAGCCGGTAGGCCTCGCCGTCGGGGAGGGGCTCGGCGTTGGCGCGTTTCAACTCGGCGTCCACCCCCTGGAAGGGCCAGACCTCGGGCAGGGCGACAAGGTCGGGTCCGTCGGCCGCCACCGCGGCGCGGATCAGCCGCTCGGCCGCAGCCAGGTTGGCCGCCTTGTCCTCGCGCGAGTTCATCTGGATCAGCGAGACCTTCATCGTGCCCTCCCTTGCCGACACAGGAAGGATGGCGGCCGGTTACGGTCCCTGCAAGCCGCCGCGCGGGGCATGGTTTCAGGGTAGGACGGCCAATGTGCGGGTGAGGGCCGCAGCGTCCCGCGCCCGTTGGATGGCGAACAGATCACCGTCCGGGGTTCCGGCCAGCGCCTTCGCCGCAAGATCCGCATAGCCGACGCGGAAGGCCGCCACCGCGGCGCGGTAAAAGGGAAGGCGGCGGGGCAGGGACGCATCCCCGGTCATTTCGGCAAGGCGCTGGGTGAACGCCTGGGCGGTTCCCTCGTCCAGACCGAAGCCGTCCGCCAGATCGGCCACGTCCCAGGCGATGTCCGTCGCGCCGGGCAGGACGTGGCCGTCGCAATGGTCCACGCCGTCGGTCTTCACGATGCCACCGGCCGTCGCCAGCCACTCGTGGGGCGCCATCCTCCCGTCGATCTCGACCGCCGGCGCCTCGGCCAGGAGTGGGCGCCATCTGTCCAGGCGGTCGAGGGTTGGACCGTCGGTGCCCAGGGCCTCGGCCGCGTTCTGCCGCAGCATGGCGACAAGCGGGTCCGGATCGGCGCCGGTCCCGGTCCGAAACGCAGTGGCACGATGCGCCAAGTAGGCGAGCGCGCGATCCGCCACGCGGTCCCAATCCCGCGAACGCAGTGGTCGCCCCTCCAGCCACGGCTGCGCCAGCATGCCGTTGCCGAAGCCCTCGACGGGCGGGGCGAAGCCGGCGGCCGCCAGCGCCTCGGCCCGTGCCGCCACCTTGCGGCCGTGTGGGCCGAGGCCGGCGAACTTCAGCAACGTCCTCCCGGTCCGGCCCGGCACGCGGAATTTCAGCCGCTCGTGCTGGGGTTGAACCACCGGCCAATCCGCTTGGCTGTCGAATAGGCGGGCACGCCATGCACCGCCGGACAGGTCCTCGGCATCGGCCGGGACCCCCGCCCAGGCCCGGTCGAAGGGGGTGGCGAATTTGGCATGACGGGTCCACCGCGCGCGGGCCGTGTCGGACACGAACGCCGACCCGTCGGGGATCCAGGCGGGCAGGATCAGGATGCGTTCGTCGGGAATTCCCAGGTCGGACAGGGCGGCGGCGGTGCCGCACAGGGACGAGCCGCTCAACCCCGGCCCCTCGTCGACCATCAGGACCACCGACGTCGGGTCGGCAAGCAGCCGTGCCGCCAGATCGGCGTCCAGGCGCGGGCGCCGGTCGAAGGGGTGGCCGTGGGGGCGCAGGGTCCAGGTCCAGACCGGAACACCCCGCGCCTGCAACGCGGCGGCCGCCAGCGCCGACAGCGCCGTTCCGATCCCCCGCAGGCCCAGACACACCGCCCGTGCCGGACGCACCGCCGCAGCGGCGTCCTCTGCCGCACGGGCAAAGGCCTGCGGATAGAGCCCGTACCAGGCGAACCCCTCGGCCAGCTTCACCGTGACCTCGGCCGGCTGCGGCGCCTCGGCCAGGGTGCGCAGGTCCCCCGCCAGGGCGCCGGTATCCGCCGCCACGTTCCGCTGGGCGGCCAGCCACACGCGGCCGATGCGTTCCGCCAGACGGCGATAGGCCGCCGCCGTGGGGTGGAACCCGTCCACCTCGGGGCACAGGGCGTCGACCACCGCGGCTTCCAACGCGCCGAAGGCGATCAGGAGGTCCGTGGCCGCGTCCCGGTCGGGTCGGGCCGGGCTCAGCCGGCCGGCGTCCGTGGCCAGCATGCGCAGATGCCGGCGTGGGTCGAGGCGGGTCGGGACGTCACGGTAGACGATCATGCCGGGTTCCGGTGCGGATGTGCCGGGTGCCCGGGGGCAACGCCGCCCGGTGCGGCGCCGCTCCGCCACGGTTTGCCACCGCTACGGGAAACCCGGCATTAACCATATCGGATGATGTTGGGGCATTGACCTCGTGGGTACCCCGATCATGTCCGACGCGCAGAGAACGCCCGCCCTGGCCCTGTACCGGCGCGCCTTATCGGAGGCGCGGCCCCACTGGCGCGGCTTGGCGCTGGTGCTGGTGCTGGGCCTGTTGTCCACGCCGTTGGCGCTTCTGGGCCCGATCCCCATGACGCTGGTGCTGGACAATGTGCTGGGCCAGGCGCCGCCGCGCTGGCCGTTCGGGCTGCTGCTCGGTTCGGACCGCGAGGCGCTGTTCCACGTTGCGGTTGCCATTGGCGTCCTGTCGGCCGTGCTCGGCCTCGGCCACCGGCTGGTGGAGTGGCTGGTGCGCGAGTGGATCGCCGAGCGGATGGTGCTGGAGTACCGGGCCAAGATGCTGGCCCACGGGCTGTCGCTGTCGGCGCTGGATCAGGCCGGCGTCGGCGCCCAGGACCTTTACGCCCGCGTGTCCCAGGACGCGCCGTCGCTGCAATGGACGGCCCTTTACGGCTGGATGCCGGTGGTGTGGTCCTTCACCGCGATCGGCGGCTTCTTCTACGCGACCGCGGTGGTGAACACGACGCTGGCGGTGGTGGCCCTGTCCACGTCGGTGCCGCTGGTCCTGCTGCTGCACTGGACCCAGGCGCGCCTGCGCGGTGCCTGGCACGGTGTGCGCGAGGCGGAGGCCGAGGCCGAGGGCGTGCTGAACGAGACCATCCGCGCGCAATCCACGGTCGCCGTGTTCGGCCGCGAGGCCGACGCGGTGCTGCGGTTCCGCGACCGGGCGCGCGTGGTCTTCCGGTCCCGCCTGCGCACCATGGCGACCGAAGGCGGCCTGTCGGGCCTGTTCGGGCTGGCGACCGCGCTGGGCGGCACCGTCGTCCTGTTCCTGGGCGTGCGGGACGTGCAGGGCGGCCTGATGACGCCGGGCGAGCTGGTGCTGGTGCTGACCTATGTCGGGCAGCTCTTCACGCCGTTGCAGGCGATCGGCACCCACATCACCGGCCAGCAGCGGGCGCTGGCCTGCGCCGAGCGGACCTTCGCACTGCTGGACCGCGCCCCGGCGGTGGTCGATCCGCCCAATCCCCGCCGGCTCGGCCGTGCGGAAGGCCGGCTCGGCCTGTGCGGCGTCACCTTCGCCTACCCCAATGGCGGGCGGACGGTGTTGCAGGACGTCGATCTCGACATCCGGGCGGGGACCCGGGTCGGCATCGTCGGCCCGTCGGGTGCCGGCAAGAGCACGCTGGTCAAGCTGCTGATGCGCCAGTTCGACCCCCAGGCCGGTGCCGTGACCCTGGACGGGGCCGACCTGCGCACGCTGGCGCTGGCGGACCTGCGCCGGCAGTTCTCGGTCGTGGCGCAGGAACCGGTGCTCCTGTCCATGTCGGTGGCGGACAACATCGCCTATGGCCGGCCGAACGCCGACCGGGCGGCGATCGTCGATGCGGCCCGGCGTGCCGGCGCCCACGACTTCATCCAGCACCTGCCCCAGGGCTACGACACGAGGATCGGGGAGAAGGGGCCGCAGCTTTCGGGCGGCGAGCGCCAGCGGATCGCGCTGGCCCGCGCCTTCCTGCGCGATGCGCCCATCCTGGTGCTGGACGAGCCCACCAGCGCGCTCGACACCGCCACCGAGGCCGATGTGCTGGACGCGCTGGACCGTCTGGCGGAAGGGCGCACCGTGTTCATGATCACCCACCGGCGCGACGCGCTGCGGGATTGCGACCTGGTGCTGACCGTGGACGACGGGCACGTCAAGGTCGAGCCGGGGCCGCGCGCGAGCTACCCCAGACTGGTGAACGCCGCGGCGGAGTAGCACCGGAACCGGGGCCAGCTACAAACGTTCCGCCCGCAACACGTGTCCACCCCCTGCAACGATGCGGGGCGATGGTACGGGCACGCGCGGGCATGGACGGGGAGAGCGGCCTTGGCTGACAAGTCGGTACGGGTGGCGATCGTCGGCGTGGGCAACTGCGCGTCATCGCTGGTCCAGGGCGTCCATTATTACCGGGGTGCCGCGGACAGCGCCTCGATCCCGGGCCTGATGCACACGCGCCTGGGGCCGTACCATGTGCGCGACGTGGTGTTCAGCGCCGCCTTCGACGTGGCCGCGTCCAAGGTGGGCCGCGACCTCGGCGACGCCATCAACGCCTTTCCCAACAACACCGTGCGCTTCGCCGACGTCCCCCGGCTGGGCGTGGTGGTGGAGCGCGGGCCGACGCTGGACGGGCTCGGCCGCTACCTGAAGGACAAGGTCGCGGAATCCGACCAGCCCGTGGCGGATGTGGTCGACGTGCTGGTGCGCAGCCGGACCGACGTCGTGGTCAACTACCTGCCCGTCGGGTCCGAGACGGCCGCGCGCTTCTATGCCGAGGCGGCGTTGCAGGCCGGCTGCGCCTTCGTGAACTGCATGCCGGTGTTCATCGCGTCCAACCCCGAATGGCGCGGCCGCTTCGCCAAGGCGGGCCTGCCCATCGTGGGCGACGACATCAAGTCCCAGGTGGGCGCCACCATCGTGCACCGGATGCTGGCGCAGATCTTCCGCGACCGCGGCGTCCACCTCGACCGCACCTACCAGCTGAATTTCGGCGGCAACGCCGACTTCGAGAACATGCTGGAGCGCGAGCGCCTGCAATCCAAGAAGGTGTCCAAGACCGGTGCCGTGATGAGCGCGGTCGGCGCCGAGATGGACCCGGCCGACGTGCATGTCGGTCCCAGCGACCATGTCCCCTGGCTGACCGACCGCAAGTGGGCCTACATCCGCATGGAGGGCACGTCCTTCGGCGGCCTGCCGCTGGCCTGCGAGCTGAAGCTGGAGGTGTGGGATTCCCCCAACTCCGCCGGCGTGGTCATCGACGCCGTGCGCTGCGCCAAGCTGGCCATGGACCGCGGCCGGGGCGGCGCCTTGCTCGGCCCCTCGGCGGCCTTCATGAAGACCCCGCCGGTCCAGATGGACGATGCCGACGCCCGCGACCGGGTCGAAGCCTTCATCCAGGGGGCGGAGGAGGGCGAACGCGCCGAAGCCCTGGCCACCGCCGCGGCGGATTAGGGCGTGGCGGACTAAGGGGCCACCAACGCCTTCCGCAGCGTCCGCACCGAGGCCCCGTCGCCGCCGTCCACCAACGCGTACCCCAGCCGCTCGTAGAAGCGGCGGGCGCGGACGTTGGTTTCCTCGACCGCCAGCTCGGCCGTGGTGCTGCCGCGTTCCACGGCCACGGCTTCGGCCACCCGCATCAGGTCGGTGCCGATGCCGCAGCCGCGCAGCGGGGGGAACACGCGCAGCGCCCAGATCGTGACGCACCGGGCGGGCCGCTTGCGCCGGAAGTCCAGCCAGACCTGCGCCGCCGGGAACCCGCCCACGTCGGCCACCAGCACCACCGCATGGCCGTTCCGTTGGGACATGTAGGCGCTTTCGATCACATCGCGGGACGCCGTGTGGATCCCGAACCACTCCAAGGCCCGCAGGTCGGTGGCGCGGCAGCGCCGGACGGTCACGTCCAGAGTGGTCCGGAAACGGGCGACCGGTTCCGCCGCTCGCCTCACGCCGCGGCGACGGTCCGCCGGCGCAGCACCACGCGGCAGGTGCGGCGTTCCTGCACGCCCCAGCCGCGGATGCAATCGGGGATCGGGTGCAGGATCTGGAACCGCCGCGCCCCATCCCCGGCCGCCGCGTTCACGGCATGGCCGAGCGCCAGCATGTCCGGCCGGTAATAGGCGAAGTGCCGGTCCACCAGGGTGGCGTAGGCGAACCCCTGGCCGTTGGCGACGAAGCCGTAATGCACCGCCACCGGCCGGTCCACCAGATAGACCACGTAGAGGCGCAGCGCACCCAGGGCCGCGAAGCCGGCCGCGACCTCGTGGTGGAAGGCGCGCTGTTCCGGGGTCGCGTACATGCGCCCTTCGACCGCGCTCGCCCAGCGGACACGGTCGGGATGAAGGGTCAAGGACAGCAACCGGTCGCGGTTGGTGTCGTCCAACCCGACGATGCGCAGGTTGCGCTCCGTCCGTGCGATCTCCTGCGCGGTCTCGAACTCCTGTTGCGGCCCGTCGGTCAGGCCGCCCGGACCAAGCTCCAGGATCCCAATCGCGCCCACCGGTTCCACGTCCAGGTCCGACGGCAGGCCCGGCGGAAGCATGGACGGGTCGCGCAGCAGCCACGAGTCTTCGGGCAGGCCCAGAAGCTCGCACGCGGTCCATTCGTCGGGCAGGTGGGCCAGCGCGTCGCGCACCAGCGTGGGCAGGGCGGCCTCGGCCTCGGGCGCCACCAGGGCATGCTGGATGTTCGCATCGCCGTGGCCGACGAAGCGCAGGACACCCGACGTGTCGTGGAACAGCGGCAGGACGGCGAGCAGCCGGTCCTGGTCGCGAACCACCAGCGTGCGCAGGCGCCCGTTGCCGAACCGCCGCCACCACGGCAGCAGCCACGCGGGCGATTGGAACGGGGTGGATGAGGCGACGCGCCGCCAGAGCGCGTGCCATTCCGGCCGCAGCGTCGCAAGCTGCTCGGACCGGGTCAGGATTTCGATGCACAGGGCCATGCCGGGAAATTGCCACGGCCGGGCCGGAACGGGTGGTCACTTTGGTGGTGGTCTCGAAAGGGCCTGCCCCCGACGGACGGGCGCAGGCCCAATGCGGGAATACCGCTACTTCGCGGCGAGGGGGACCGCCTCCCGATCCGCCGCCTCCCGAACCGCCTCCTGAACCGTCGCGACCTGCGCCGGGGCGTACCGGCGGACCATGCGGGCACAGAATTCGGCGAACTGGTTGGGGTCCTTGGGCGGGCTGGTGTGGTGCGGGGCCACGCCCAGGTGCTCGGGCGTGAAGCAGAAGGTGGCGGTGACCTGGAACGGTTCCAGCGCCTTCATCATCCGGTCGAACCAGGCGTCGGCGTTCGGACGGAAGCTGTCCGCCCAGGACAGGCCGGTGCGGATATAGGTGACGCCCATCCGCTTCAGCCACTCGACGGCATCGTCCAGCCGGTGGTCCTCGAAGTGGAACCACTGGCAGATGCCGATGTCGGGCGTGAACTGCGGGAACAGCTCGGCCGCCGGCTTGGGCGAGCCGTCCTCGCGCAGGAGGCCCATGTAGAAGTGGCGGTAGTACGAGGACCCCTCGGCCTCACGGTGGCGGGTGGTGGCCGGCCAAGCCCGCGGCAGGTCGTACAGCGAATACCAGTGGATGCGCGGCGCGCGGCCGGTCAGAAGCTCGGCGGTGCGCTTCAGGCCCCAGTGCTGGACCTCCTCGGCCCCGAAGGTGGACACGCCCACCTCCGACACCCAGACGGGCAGGCGGGTCAGGGCCTGGATCTCCTTCAGCTTCTCCGGCCACTCGTGGATCTGCCAGTGGTTCCAGTCCAGCGGGAAGCCGTGCACCGCGATGGCGTCCACATGGTCGAGCACGCCCTTCGATTCCATGTTCCGGACGAAGCCGGGGTCGATGGGCGACATGCCGCCCAGGACGCGCGGGAGGTTCGGGTTTTCCGCCTTGATCGCCTGGCAGGCGAGCTTGACCATCTCGGCGAAGGCGGACCAGTCGTGATCGATCTCGAAATCCCAGTGCGACTTGTTGTTGGGTTCGTTCCAGATCATCACCGAGTCGATCATCGGCCTTGGCCTCCGGCTGGGTAAACGGCGTTGTGCGCGCCCTTCAGGTCGGCGCAGCGGCAGACGTAGACCTCCTGCTCCGGGTGGTCGCGGATCTCGAACCCCGCCGACCGCAGCATGGCCTCGGCGCAGGCCTGGTTGGGAACCCACCAGTTGGTCCAGTCGCCCGCGTATTCGTGTTCAATGAAATGCAGCTTGGGCCAACCCGGGCGATCGAAGTGCTCGGCCGCCCAGAACGGGTAGTCCCGGTTCGGGGTCTCCACTTCGGTGCTGCCCCGCTGCATCGATTGGAAGATCAGCAGGTCCTTGGCCACGTGCGCGCGGATCAGGTCCAGCGCCAGCAGCGGGTGGCGCAGGTGGTAAAGCACGCCCATGAAGATCACGACGTCGAACCGCTCGTCCAGCGCGCCCACGTCGTAGACGGACATCTGGTGGAACTCGATGTCGTGCCCGGTCACCTCGGCCACGAACCGGGCCTGGGCCAGGTAATGGGGGTCGTGGTCGATGGCGACCACCCGGGCCGCCCCCCGGCGCTTCATCTCGACGGAATAGAAGCCGCCGTTGCACCCGATATCGAGCACCGTCCTGCCCGACAGGTCCTGCGGGATCGCGTGGGCGAAGCCCCGGAACTTGATCGCCGGATAGTCGCCCAGGAAATGGTCGGGCGCCGTGCGCACCCCGCCCAGGTCGATGTTGTGGAACCAGGGGCCCAGTTCGCGCACGCGCCGCTCGAGTTCCGCGCGGTCGATGGCCGGGGCGTGGAAGGACGGGCCGGGATCCGAAAAGGGCCGGTTCGACAGGGTCGTCATGCGCCGGCCTCCTGCTTCAGCCGCCGTGCCGCGAGCGACAGTCCGGGTGCGTCGCCCAGCACCGGGCGTTCGGCCAGCAGGCGCACCGCCTCGCGGTAGCCGTCGAAGGTCCCGACGTCGACATAGGCCTCGCCCGCCTTGGCCCCCCAGGCCTCGCCGCCCCGGGCCAGCCATTCGTTCACCAGCGTGCCGATGTACTGGTCCTTGCGGCCGCGCTCCTGCCACAGCGCGTGGAGCTGGCCGAGCTGCGCGCCCGTCAGCTTGAACGCCCCCCAGATCCAGTGGCTTTCGGCGGTGGGGGATTTCACCTGCACCTCGCGCACACAGCCGTCCGGCGCCATGAGCACGGCGTCGAAGAACTCGGGCCGGGCGACCGGGAAGCACAGGAAGGTGAAGCGGTCGTTGGGCAGGCGGGCCAGGGCGTCGGCCGGGAACCAGATGGTGTCCGGCAGCCCCACCAGCACCGGTTCGTCCGGGGCGATGAAGGGCAGGGCGCGGAAAATGGCGTCGCACAGGCCCAGCGGTTCGGGCTGGACCACATAGGCCACATGGGCATCGCCGACCTGGCCGCCGAAATAGGCGAGGATGTCGCTCTTGCCCGGCGCCAGGACCACGCAGATGCGGTCGGCCCCGCCGACCAGCATCCGTTCGACCAGGTATTCGCTGACCGCCTTCGGGCGTTCGACGCCGCCATCCAGGCGGCTTCCGACCGGAAGCAGCTCCTTGGAGAAGGCGAGCGGCTGGATCCGCGTGCCGCTGCCCGCTGCCGGGATGATCCCCCACATGCCTGGCGCACCTCGTTCTGGGAAGGGCGGTCCGGACGAAGGTGCGGCACCGGCATGCGCCGACTAACCCGCTTTCGCCTGGAGCGAGAGTGTCTGCGCGGCCTGAACGACGCCAAGTGCCCCTTCGTTCCGTGCGCTCGCCTTGCGCGGTACGCCGGGCCAAGCCGCTTCCACCATGCCCTCCAGTACGGCCGCCCGTCGGTCGGCGGTGTGCTCGGCCAGGGTGCGGGCCTGCGCCGCGGCGGCGATGCGCGAAAGCTCCGCACCGGACAGCTCCAGGGCGTGGAGCACGTCGGCGGTGGTGCGGGCGGGCAGGATCTCGGTGCCGAAGCGGAAGAACGTGTCCAGCCCCTCCCAGACATCGCTGACCACCGGCACGCCGGCCGCCGCGGCCTCGAACAGGCGGCCGGACGGGCACCAGCCCATGGCGGCCATGGCCTCGCGCGTGACGTTCAACGTCAGGCGCGACGAGGACAGGAAGGCCGCGTGCTCCTCGGGCGGCAGGTGGCGCACGAACCAGATGTTGTCCGTCCAGGGGAAGTCGGCGGGGTACATGGCGCCGGCCAGGGTGAAGCGCCGGCCGGGGCGGCGGCGCGCCGGCTCGACGAACAGCGCCTCCACCCCCGCCTGCCGGTCGGCGGCATAGGTGCCGAGATAGGACAGGTCGGCGCGGAAGCGTTCGACGGCCGGCACCGGCCGGTGCACCTCCGGGTCGGCCCAACCGTAGAGCGGGACCGGATCACGGGCTCCCAGCCGGTCGCGCAACGCGTCCAGCGCCGCCCCCCCGGTGTAGCTGAGGACGAGGTCGAACAGGCCCAACCCCTCCGGCCCGATCCAGGGCAGGGTCTCGCCCGCCGCCAGCTTGGCCAGCGTGACCGGCGTGTCCAGGTCGTAGAAGGCACGCACCGGCACGTTCGCGTCGCCCATCAGCCGCGTCGCCGCCACCCCGTCCGGGCAGAACGAGGTGACCATGGCGCAGTCGGCGTCGGCCAGTTCGCGCCCGGCGCGGGCCCGGACCTCCTCCCAGTCGCGGTAGAGGACCAGCGTGCCGCCCGGCAGTTCGGTGGTGTCGCGGGTGTCCGCGTACCAGGGCTGGTCGCGTTCGAAGAACACGACCCGGTGGCCCCGGCGGGCCATGGCCCGGATCAGCCCCCGCCACAAGGTGGCGTGCCCGTTGCCCCACGAGGAGCTGACCGCCAGCCCGAACACCGCAAGCTTCATCCCCGCCCTCGCGAACAACCCGCCGAACGCTTCCGCCGGGGAACCCGCGGCAAAAGGGCCAGGTTCCTCAGGCGCCGGCGTTCCGCTTGGCTTGCGCACAATCGGGCGCGGGGCGCGGGGCGCGGGGCGCGGTCGCTGGGCGGGGTTACACGAGGCCGGCGCGCGGGTCGTAGGGGTGCTCGGCCGACCAGCGGCGGATGAACGCCTCCAAGTCGGGGTCGATCGTATCGGGCAGGGCGACCCGCAGCGTCACCAATTGGTCGCCGCGGGTGCCATCGCGCCGGGAAAGCCCCTTGCCGCGCAGCCGCAGGACCCGGCCGCTGCTGCCAGCGGGCACGGTCATGGCGACCGGCCCGTCGATGGTGGGCACCGTCACCTTGCCGCCCAGCACCGCTTCGGCCAGCGTCATTGGGATGTCGGCGAGGATGTCGTCGTCCTCGCGCCGGAAGACCTTGTGCGGACGAACGCGGATGCGCACCAGCAGGTCGCCGCCGGCCGGGCCGCCCTGGCCACGCAGCCGCAGCACCTGGCCGTCGCCGGTGCCGGGGGGGATCCTCACGTCCAGGGTGCGGCCCCCCGCGACCTGGAGCCGCACCGTGCCGCCCTTCGCCGCTTCCAGGAAGTCGACGGCCAGCTCGGCTTCGGGGTCGGGCGGAGGGGGGGAGCCTTCCCCGAAGGAGTCGCTGAAATCGAAGCCGCCGCTCCGACCGCCGCGGCCGAAGATCGACGCCAGGATCTCGTCCACGCCGCTGCCGGCGAAGCCGCGTGCCCCGCCCTGGCTTCCGAACCCCTGGCCGAACCCCTGGCCGAATCCGTGCCCGAATCCCTGGCCGCCGAAGCCCCCGAACCCGTGGGCCATCCGCTCGTTGCCGTTGGCGTCGATCTCGCCGCGGTCGAAGCGGGCCCGTTTATCGGGGTCACCCAGGATGGCGTAAGCCGCGTTCACTTCCTTGAACCGCGTCTCGGCCGCGGTATTGCCGGGATTGCGGTCGGGATGGAATTCCTTGGCCAGTCTGCGGAACGCGCGCCGGATTTCCGCGTCCGATGCGGTCCGTGCGACGCCCAGTGTTTCGTAAGGATTGCGTGCTGCCATTCGCTGCCCTCCCCGTAGGCGAGGCTGCCCGCCCCGCCGGTCCGGCCGGGGCGGATGGTCGCGGCGCCTTGGCGGCGCCTTGCCGCCGGACCCACATTCGGCGCCCGGTTATCCCGATTTGGTTATGGGGCGCCGATTGGCAAGGCCCTTGTGTGATGGGGGGGATCTTGATCGATACTGCGTGACAGGCGCACTTCCGGCTCCCACATTGTTGGACAGGCGGGGTGATCCCGCCGCCCGCCGCTCCGGTGCCGGCCGACAACGCCCCTTTCGGATCGGTTCCCGGGCAGAGGACCCGAGAGAGATGAGCAAGAACCAGTCAGGCAAGACCCTCTACTGCTCCTTCTGCGGCAAGAGCCAGGACGAGGTCGAAAAGCTGATCGCAGGCCCCGCCGTATTCATTTGCAACGAATGCGTGACGCTTTGCGCCGACATCCTGCGTGACGAGGGTGGCCCGTCTGCGACGCGCCCCTCGGGCGTACCGACCCCGAAGGAGATCGCGGCCGTCCTCGACCAGTACGTGGTCGGACAGGACATGGCGAAGCGCGTTCTCGCCGTGGCGGTCTACAACCACTACAAGCGGCTGAACCAGCTGGCGAGCCCGCGGCCCGGCGAGGCCGAGATCGCCAAGTCGAACGTCCTGCTGGTCGGGCCGACCGGCTCGGGCAAGACGCTGCTGGCGCAGACCCTGGCCCGCATCCTCGACGTGCCCTTCGCAGTGGCCGACGCGACCACCCTGACCGAAGCCGGCTATGTCGGCGAGGACGTGGAGAACGTCATCCTGCGCCTGTTGCAGAACGCCGACTACAACGTCGAGCGGGCGCAGCGCGGCATCGTCTACATCGACGAGATCGACAAGATCTCGCGCAAGTCCGACAACCCCTCCATTACCCGCGACGTGTCGGGCGAGGGCGTCCAGCAGGCGTTGCTGAAGCTGATGGAAGGCACCACCGCTTCCGTGCCGCCGCAGGGCGGGCGCAAGCATCCGCAGCAGGAATTCCTGCAGGTCGACACCAAGAACATCTTGTTCATCTGCGGCGGGGCGTTCTCGGGTTTGGACAAGATCATCCAGCAGCGCAGCACCGAAGCCATGGTGCCCTC